>JAJDXU010000233.1 GCA_022823105.1 Dehalococcoidia bacterium | reverse complement strand
TTGGCCCAGGCGTCAATCGGAGGGAACCATGACCACACGGCCCGATGTCAAACGGATGGAAATCGAGATTGTCTATTGCTGGGATTGAGGGCACGCCGGACGCGCTGCCTGGATGGCCAGCGAAGCCCTGACCCGCACCGGCGACAACATCTCCACGTTCAAGCTGACCCCCGGCGAACACGGCAAGTTTGACATCCTCATCGATGGCGAACTGGTCGGCGAGCACAAGCATACGCCGGACGCCCACCTGTTCCCCGACCTGCAGGACCTCATGCGAGCCATCAACGACCGCATGTGACCATACGGAATTTGTCCTTGTTGCGGGAGCCGGATGCAACGGCTCCCGCCGGTGTTTAAACCCCGCTGATCACCTCGGTCCCGTAATCGATCACTTCCACATCGGGCCGGCTCTTTTCAATAAAATCGACCAGGTCGTTCAGCACCGCGTCCGCATGGTTGGGGTCTCCGCTGACGTGGGACGCCAGCAGCGTTACGCTCTGCCAGGCATCGCCGTCGGCGCCGAGCTCCTGCGCCACCGACACATTGAACCGGGCGCGTATTCGCTGGATCACGCTGCGCGAAACCTGCCGCCGCTCCTTCAGGCTGTGGCTGTCCCGTACCCGGAGCGTGATTCGCAGAATTCCGACGTGCATAAGACACTTTGGCGGTCGGCCAGGACCCTGTTTCAGCGATGACAGGGGCATCGCCAGGGCGAGCGGCTATTGACGGCAGTAAATTAGCCCGATAGATTATATTTCGTTGACTGGGTTGCGTGGGTCAACGAATTGTAACGCTCACACATATTTTGATTATTACGACCGGATAACGATTCAACACAGCCATATCGTCACAACCATATCGTCATCATGTCAACGATCCCGCGAGATTTCAAACCAGCCCATTTAGCCTCGGCCTCCGCGATAGAGGTTCCCGAGGTGGTGATTGACCGACTACCTCAATACGTCCGGACCCTGACGCAGCTACTCGACGAAGGCGTTGAGGTTACCAACTCCCAGCAGTTGGGCGCGCAGCTACAGGTGACGCCCGCCCAGATTCGCAAGGACCTGTCGTATTTCGGCAGGTTCGGCAAGCAGGGCCGCGGTTACCGTGTACGCCACCTGCTCACCGAACTGAAGCAGATCCTGGGGCTGGACGCGCAGTGGAACGTCGCCGTGGTTGGCGTGGGGCGGCTCGGCAACGCCATTCTCAACTACCCGGGGTTCAACCCCGACGGATTCCACCTGGTGGCGGCGTTTGACAATAACCCCGACAACGTCGGGCGCGAAGTGGGCGGCATCGCCATCCAGCCCATGATGGATCTGGCCGAGACGGTATCCAGCCGGGATATCACCATCGCCATCGTGGCCGTGCCCAGCGCCCACACCCAGTCAGTGGTGGATCAGTTGGTGGACTGCGGCGTGAGGGCGATCCTCAACTACACGCCCATCAACGCCCAAGTCCCGTCGGATGTGCGGGTGCGCAGCATCGACCCCGTCCTGGCCCTGCAATCGATGACCTACTACCTGACGTTCCAGGGGCACGAGTCCAACGGATACCGGAGCGCGGGTTAGCCACCCATTCCCGACTGCCGGTTCGCCATCGAGCGATGGGGCGAGTTGCGCCGCCGGCGCGCCACGGTGACCCTCACCTGCGCTCTGCGCAGCGACGCCACGGCCTGTTCCAGTTCGACATCGGATTCACGACTCGCGATACGCTGCTGGGCCTGCTCCATGGCTGCCTGCGCCCTCGTCTCGTCGATCTCGTCAACGTCCTCGGCGGCGTCCGCCAGGATGATCACCTGGTTGCCCATCACTTCCATGTACCCGCCGGAAAGGGCCAGGTAGGACTCCTCGCCGCCCGAGCGAACCATCAGCTCGCCCGGCTGCAGAATGGTGATCAGGGGCGCGTGGCGGGGCAGGATGCCCAACTGTCCCTCCAATCCCGGCGCGACCAGCGCATCTACCTCGCCCGAAAAAACCTCGCGCTCGGCGGTGATGATCTGTAATTGCATGGGCATTGGCAACGACTCCTGAACCGTGGAATCCCGGGTGATGCTAGGCGGCAGCCCTCATCTGATCGGCTTTCTCGACGGCTTCCTCAATCGTGCCGACCATGTAGAAAGCTTGCTCCGGCAGGTCGTCGTGCTGGCCGTCCAGGATTTCGGCGAACCCGCGCACGGTGTCGCGCACCGCGACGTATTTGCCCGGCTGGTTGGTGAAGGTTTCAGCCACGAAGAAGGGCTGCGTGAGGAAGCGTTGGATCCTGCGGGCGCGGAACACGATCTGGCGGTCCTCGTCCGACAGTTCTTCGATGCCCAGGATGGCGATGATGTCCTGCAGGTCCCGGTAGCGCTGCAGCACCTGCTGTACGCCACGCGCCACGCGATAGTGCTCTTCGCCCACGACGCGGGGCTCCAGGATGCGAGCGAAGGAGGCCAGCGGGTCCACGGCGGGGTACAGGCCCTGCGAGGCCAGGGAGCGCTCCAGCGACACCACCGCGTCCAGGTGGCCGAAGGTCGTGACAATGCCGGGGTCGGTGTAGTCGTCTGCCGGCACGTAGATGGCCTGGAAGGACGTGATGCTGCCGCTCTTGGTGGACGTGATGCGCTCCTGCAGCGCGCCCATCTCGGTGCTCAGGGTCGGCTGGTAGCCCACTGCGGAGGGCATGCGACCGAGCAGCGCGGACACTTCCATGCCGGCCAGGATGTACCGGTAGATGTTGTCGATGAACAGCAGGACGTCCTGGTTGCGCTCTTCGCGGAAGTACTCGGCCATGGTGAGGCCGGTGAGACCGATGCGGGCGCGGACGCCGGGGGTCTCGTTCATCTGGCCGAATACCAGCACGGTGCTGCCCAGCACGCCGGAGTCTTCCATTTCGTGCCAGAGGTCGTTGCCCTCGCGGGACCGTTCGCCCACGCCGGCGAACACCGACACGCCGGCGTGCACGGCGCCGATGTTGCGGATCAGTTCCTGGATGATGACGGTCTTGCCCACGCCGGCGCCGCCGTACGCTCCGACCTTGCCGCCCTTGGGGAACGGGGTGATCAGGTCGAACACCTTGATGCCCGTTTCCAGGATTTCCACGTTGGGGTTCTGGTCGTCGAAGGCGGGAGGGTCCCGGTGAATGGGCCAGAACTGGCCGGCCTCCACGGCGCCCAGGTTGTCCAGGGGGGTGCCGGTAACGTCGAACAGGCGACCCAGGGTTTCGTCGCCCACCGGAACCGACACCTTGTTGCCGGTGTCGGTCACCTCGTTGCCGCGAGCCAGGCCGTCGGTGGAGCCCAGGGCGAGGCAGCGGGCCCAGTGGTTGCCGATGTGCTGCTGCACTTCCAGCACCAGGCGTTCGCCCGAGTTGTCCACCTCAAGGGCGTCGAACAGGTTGGGGAGCTGGTCGGCGGGGAACTCAACGTCCACCACCGTACCGATAACTTGGGCAATCTTTCCGGGCATTTTGTTTCGTCCTCCGGGTATGCTTACAATTACGACTTCGCCTCTACTGGACGTTCAGCCGGCGACGGATCGGTGAATGGCTCTCCTTTAGCTTCGGCATCGGCTTTGCGCCGCAGCCATTCCACCCATTCCCTGTTGTTTTCCGCGCGAGCCTCCGCGCGAAGCCTGTTTTTATAGAGAGCTCCCAAAACCATGTTGCATGCCTCCGCCATGGCTAGTGAAAGCAGCACGTGCTGGACGAATCCGTGCTCCAGAATAGAGAGTGCTACCGTGGGAACATCATACCAAGCGGTTTGCAGAATAACTACTTGATTATATCCCTCTATTGCCATACGCCCCACAGCGGTGATGCCGTAAACGGACAGAAACCATCGATAAAGATCACGGGGAGCGTTGGGAGGGAACAACGAGCCCACATCCAACATCCGCCGCTATCCCTCCAGCGCTATCTGTCCGCCGACCAGGTCGAGCAGCTCGTTGGTGATGCTGTCCTGGCGGAGCTTGTTCATTACGAGTGTGAGGTCGGAGGCCAGCTGGTTGGCGTTGTCGGTGGCGTTCCGCATGGCGACCATGCGGGCCGACTGCTCGCTGGCGATGCTTTCCAGGATGGCGTGGTACACCTGCATCTCCACGAACTGGGGCAACAGCGCGCTCAGCACCGTGGCCGGATTGGGCTCGTAGATGTAGCCCACCCGTTGCGCCGATTCCAATTCGGCCGGCGCCACCGGCAGGATGCGCTCGATCACCGGCTCCTGCTGCACCGTGGACACGAACCGCATATATCCGAGGTACACCTCGTCAAACTGGCCCTCGGTGTAGCCGTCTATGACCAGCCGCGAAATGGCGGTGGTGTCGGCCAGCGCGACCCGGTCGCTCAGGTCGGTGAACACCGCCTGCACGGTGTCCGTGTAGCGGACCATGAAGTCGCGGCCCTTGCGACCCACCACGATGCTCCGCACGACGGCGTCGCTGTCCAGGATGAACTGCGCCACCCGCCGGTTGATCGTGGCGTGCATTCCGCCGGCCAGCCCCCGGTCGGGGGTGATCACGACCATCCCGACGTTGTTGACGGGGCGGACCTGCAGCAGCGGGTGAGCGGTATCGTCGTCGCCGGCCGGCTGCGCCGCCAGCAGCGCTATGACCTCGTGAATTTTCTCCGCATAGGGTCGGCCGTCCGTGACCGCCAACTGCGCCCGGCGCATCTTGGATGCTGCGATGAGGGACATCGCATTGGTAACTTTACCGGTATTTTCGACGCTGCGAATGCGCCGCCGTATGTCTCTGACGCTGGGCATATCCTGACCCTGGCGGTCGGCTCCTACTGGAAGGTTGGCTTGAAATCGTTGATGGCTGCGGTGATCTGCCCGCTCAGTTCTTCGGGAAGGTTGCCGGACTCCCGGATCGCCTGGCCGAACTCCGGATGCGTGGCGTTGAGATGGCGCAACATCTGTTCCTCAAAGGCTCCGAGTCGCTCCAAGGGAACGTCTTCCATCAGACCTTCGTTCACCGCGTACAGCACCATCACCTCGTCGCCGAGGTTGAGCGGCTGGTATTGTCCCTGCTTGAGGGCTTCGGTGGCCAACTGGCCGCGCGCCAACTGGGCGCGGGTGGCGGCGTCCAGGTCGGCGGTCCCAAACTGGGCGAACGTCGCCAACTCGCGGTACTGGGCCAGGTCCAGCCGCAGCCGGCCGGCCACCTGCCGCACTGCGCGGGTCTGGGCAGCGCCGCCCACGCGGGAAACCGAGAGACCCACGTTGACCGCCGGGCGGATGCCGATGTTGAACAGTTCGGGTTCCAGGTAGATCTGGCCGTCGGTGATGGAGATGACGTTGGTGGGAATGTACGCCGACACGTCGCCGGCCTGGGTTTCAATGATGGGCAGGGCGGTCAGGGACCCGCCGCCGTTCTCGTCATCGAGGCGCGCCGCGCGTTCGAGCAGGCGGCTGTGCAGGTAGAACACGTCGCCAGGATAGGCCTCGCGACCGGCGGGGCGGCGCAGCAGCAGCGACATCTGGCGGTAGGCCCAGGCGTGCTTGGTCAGGTCGTCGTAGACGATCAGCACGTCCTTGCCCTCTTCCATGAACGCCTCGCCCATGGCGCAGCCGGCGTAGGGGGCGATGAACTGCAACGGCGCGGAGTCGGCGGAACCGGCGTTGACCACGATGGTGTGGTCCATTGCGCCGTATTCCTCCAGGATGCCAACAACCTGGGCGACCTTGCCCTGCTTCTGGCCGATGGCGACGTAGATGCAGATCAGGTCGGTGTCCTTCTGGTTGATGATGGTGTCGATGGCGATGGCGGTCTTGCCGGTGGAGCGGTCGCCGATGATCAGCTCACGCTGGCCGCGACCGATGGGGATCATGGCGTCGATGGCCTTGATGCCCGTCTGAACGGGAGTATCCACCGACTTGCGCACCACCACGTTGGGCGCGGTGCGCTCCACGGGCATGGTCTGGTTCGTTATGATGGTGCCCTTGCCATCCAGCGCTCGACCCAGCGGATCGACAACGCGGCCGATGAGCGCGTCGCCCACGGGGATCTCGATGATCTGGCCGGTGGCGCGTACCCGGTCGCCTTCCTTGATGGCGTTGGGGTCGCCCAGGATAGCGGCGCCGACGATGTCGGATTCCAGGTTCAGGGCCAGCCCAAGGATGTCATTGCCGAAGTCCAGCAACTCGTTGGACCGGACGCTCTGCAGGCCCTGGATGCTGGCGATTCCGTCGCCGACCTGCACCACCGTGCCCACGTCCACAAGGGTCAGGTCGCCGCCAAACTCCTCGATCTGTCGCTTGATTAGAGATACTATCTCTTGTCCCCTGACTGCCATCGGCGAGTCTCCTTGTTTCGTTGGTTAGGGCGCTGGCCCTGGGCGTGAACGCCGTTGATCTTTCGTACCGAATCTCTCAGGCGGCCTGGGTGCGCACGACCTGGCGCATCCGCTCCAGGCCGGAGGCGGCGCTGCCGTCCAGCAGTTGGTCGCCGATCTGGACGATGAGGCCACCGAGGATGTTTTCGTCCACGCGAGTGGTGAGCACGACCTCTCGGCCCACCAACTGCCTGACGAACTCCGTTATTCGCTCCAGTTCCGCCGGTTCCAGCGGTACTGCGGTGGTGACTTCCGCGCGCTGACGTCCCAGGTGCTCGTCCAGCAGTTGGGAGTAGCCTTCCTGAACGTCCCGCATTGCGGCCACACCGCCCCGGGATACCAGGAGGGAAACCAGGTTTTGCACCAGCGGGTGCGCGTCGGACAGCACGGATTCGATTGCAGAGATCTTCCGTTCCTGGGGCACGTCGGCGTGCCCGAGGAACAGAGCGAATTCATCATCGCCAAGCACGTCGGCGGCCAGGCGCAAGTCCTGGTCCCACTGCTCAAGCTGTTGATTTTCCAGGGCCAACTCGAGGATGGCCTGGGCGTAGCGTTGCCCCGACAAACGATTTGCCACGGCTTGCTGCCTCCCTGTTGTGGCTCGCCCGGATCATTTGCGCCGCGAGGCGCCGGCATTCCGGGCGGCGCTGTATGGACAGACTAGTTGCGGCGGAGCGCCTGCTCCCCCTCGGCCAGCACCTGGTCGATAAGCTCCTGATGGGCCTGCCGGTCAACCGTGCGCCTGATGATGCGTTCGGCGGCCGTGATGGCGAGATCGCCGAACGCGGCGCGGACTTCGTTGATGGCGGCGTCCCGTTCCCGCGCGATGTCGGCGCGGGCGCGTTCGGAGAATTCCTCGGCGGACTGGCGGGCGCGACCCATCTCTTCCTCGCGGAAGCGCTCGGCGGCCTCGCGAGCCTGATCCAGCAGCCGCTGACCTTCACGCCGCGCCTCGTTGAGTTCTTCCTCGATGGCGGAGCGCGAAGTCGCAGCCTCTTCACGGGCGCGATCCGCTGCCTCCAGGCTTTCCCGGATGCTATCCACCCGGCTGTCCAGGGCGTTGAGCAGGGGCCGGTACGCCAGGGCTCCGAGGAGCACCAACAGGATGATGTAGTTGATCAGGTAGCTGATCAGCGAGGGCACATTCAAGCCCAGTTCTACCATGTTGCTACACCACGAAGAGCAGGATGACGGCGACGATGAGCGAG
>JAJDXU010000048.1 GCA_022823105.1 Dehalococcoidia bacterium | reverse complement strand
AGGTTCCCCATGGTGCGGAAGCCGTTGCCTGTTCCAACATTCAAGCGATAGGCAAATTCGTTGATATAGCGGTGCAGATGCTTCCAACTAACGTAATGAAAGATGCCTATGTATCCGCGCTTGACCACCGCCCAGAAGCTTTCGATGCCGTTGGTGGTAACCTCGCCGCGGACATACTCGCCCTTGCGGTGGTTGACACTCTCGTGTCCATAACCGAGGTCATTCAATCGGTTGTACCCCGGATAACTGTCCGAATACACGATGGACCCGGGCTGCACGTGATCCATTATGGCTTCTTCCAGCGTTCTGGTGTTCGTATCGGGTATCGGGAACGCAACCACCTTACCGCCAATACCCTGCTCTTTGATACCAAACACTGCCACTTTACCGTCCTGCCAATGGCCGTGCAGTTTCTTATTGGCGTGCTTATTCGGCTCCTTGCCGCCAACAAAAGTCTCGTCTACCTGGACCACATCACCCGTCAGGGGATCACCCTCGGCCATCGCCTCGCGGATGCGGTGTGCGAGAAACCACGCGGTGCCTTGCCTAACTCCGAGCATTCGGCCCAATTGATAGGAACTGACGCCTTTTCTCGACGTATGAATGATGTGAATGGCGAGCAGCCACGTCCATATCGGCAGGTTGGTGCCCTCCATGATCGTGCCAGACCGTACGGAAAAGTACCGTTTACAGGCTCGACACCGGTGGCTCATGGGCTCGCCATTCTTGACCCGGTACACAGTGTCATCCCTACCACAGCGTGGGCAGTAAGGACAATCGCCCCAGACCCGATTTTCCACGAACGCTATCGCAGCTTCCTCGTCGGGGATTTCCCGGTAAAATTCGGGCACGCTGATGATGTCCTGCTGCTCTCGCTTGGTCGGCTTCTTTGGTTTGGGCGCATCGTGGTCGGGTATTTGTTCGCCTTCGTAGTAAATGTCATCACCACGCATGAACGTCTTTCTCATCTGATCCGCCATGGCTCCTCCTTTTTTCCAAGACAGCAGACCTATCTGGTCCCTGTCAATCTGTCCTCTTATCGAAACCAACTTATCCCGCCCATTGACGAGCACACCGCAGCGGGTGTGTAATAACCATGTGCAGGCAGAGCGGGCGGGAGTGGTACCCCGCACCCGAACCAACGGACCGCAAAGCCACCGCACCTGGCAGCGCGGATAACCGCGCCATTTGGTGCCCCAGGTGGGACTTGAACCCACAACCTACCCCTTCGGTGGAGGGTCGCTCTTTCATTGAGCCACTGGGGCATTTTAGACGGGGAGTTTGCTTTGGACGGCTTGGCTCCCCGTCTACACATTCAAGGTACACCCGACTCCGAGTGTGATTGCAATAGCTCCCCCCGCCCCACCCACGTACGGTCGTTGTACTCAGAGGTGAACACCCCCTAAAAATTGGGCTCGAAATTGCCCCTATTTTGGGGCAATTTCGAGCCTATCCACGGGGACGCAGCGGGGTTAGCCGGCGTAATACCCGGACAATATAGCAAGGACGCGCTAATTAGGTCAGCGGCGTCCTGGGTGGGGTGGGGCTATCTAGCGGGGCGTGTTAGTCCCGCCCATTCCGGGCTGCGGGGCCTGCCGGATCCCTCCTCCCGACAGGCCCCGCATATTATTTGACGGGGGCTGCCGGTCGCGCAGGGCAATTGCATCTGGAATTCAGACGCCCGTCACCCAGGCGCAAAGCCGGAGTCCAGAGGGCACCGACTGAAGACAGCGACTGCGAAACTGCCGATTTCAGGCGCCGGATACCGGCTTTCGCCGGTATGACGGTGGGTGCAAGAGCCTGATACTGGGGTCAACACCTGATACTGGGGCTAACAATCGAAATGCGATTGCCCTGGCCGACGACGGCGTGTCGCGAGCAGGTTGCGTCGGTGGTTCGCCGGGACATGACGGTTCGCGTGAAGGCAGCGGGCTGTGTATAGTTAGGCCCGTCATGCGGATACTGCATTTCTCCGACCTGCACATCGGCGTCGAAAACTATGGGCGCACCGACCCCAACACCGGCCTGTCCACCCGTTTGACGGACTTCCTGGAAGCGCTGGACGAGCTGGTGGAATACGCGCTGGCCAACTCCGTGGACCTGGTACTGCTGGCCGGGGATGCCTACAAGGGGCGCGACCCGTCCCAGACGCACCAGCGGGAGTTTGCCCGCCGGCTGCGGCGACTATCCGCCGCCGGTATCCCGGCTTTCCTGCTGGTGGGCAATCACGACCTGCCGGCGGCATCGGGACGGGCCCACGCCGTGGAGATATTTTCCACGCTGGATGTTCCCAACGTGCACGTGGCGGCGAGCCTGAACAACCACACGGTGCCCACGCCGGCCGGCCCGTTGCAGATCCTGGCCGTGCCGTGGCCGTCCCGGGGCGCGATGCTGGCGCGGGAAGAGTCAAGGGGCCTCGGCATCGAGCAGATCCGCCAGGAGATCGAGAGGCGCATGACCCAGGCCATCGCGGGGCGCGCGCAGGCGTTGGATCCCGACGTTCCGGCGATCATGGCCGGCCACGTTACTGTGAACGGGGCCACGGTGGGGAGCGAACGCTCCATGATGCTGGGCAACGACCACGTGCTGAACGTGAGCGCGGTGCAGCAGCCGCAGCTGGAATACGTGGCGCTGGGACACATTCACAAGCACCAGGTTCTGCGTTTGCCGGCGACCGGCGGAGCGGCCGGGGCGGGTCCGGCGGTGGCGTACTCCGGGAGCCTGCAGCGGGTGGACTTTTCGGAGGAGGCGGACGAAAAGGGTTTCTGCATCGTGGACATCGACCCAGGCGCGCCCCAAGGCCAGAGGCTCACCGACTTTCGGTTCGAGGGCATTGCGGCCCGCCCGTTCGTCACCATAGACGCGAACGTGCCTGAGAACGATGGGAATCCCACCGACTTCGTGGCGCGGGCCAT
>JAJDXU010000176.1 GCA_022823105.1 Dehalococcoidia bacterium | reverse complement strand
GAGTGGTCCAGAAAGGTGGCAATGCGGTGATACCATGGCATGGTCGGCCTCCCCAGGTGGCAACGGTGGTTGGTAACCCGTTCCTTACCCGGAGAGACCGACCTTTTCAACCCCTTAACTCAAACTGGGTACGCGTGAGGGCTGGGATCAGAGAGGCGTGCGATGGTGGATTCTCGTTCGCTATAATTAAACCCGTTGGAGACGGCAGGTTGACTCGTAAACTTCTAGGTGTTAATGTCCGGCCATATTGAGGCCTCGGGTGTCCGGGGCTTGCTCGTTTGGAGGCATTGGTGGCGTATCCATCCCTCGGACCGCGAATTCGCATTACGCGTAACGCTGAAATTAGGATGTCCGAGTACAATCTCGACTTTAATGACGTCGATAAAATTCGACAAAACCCTGAGCACACCCTGGATCCGAAAGGTCAACCCGGGAGACGGTGGTATCGGGGAACGGTCGCTGATGGCCGGAGATTCGGAGTGCTGCTTGACGAACGGGACCAAATCACCCAAGTGTGGCCCATCGTCGAAATTCACTTACTCACTCAAGGAGGTTAACATGCCAACACGCCACGAGGAAGACGAGGACGTTCTCTATGTCCAATTGTCGAACGAGGAAATCAAGGGCGGTCTATTAACAGACGACCACAAAAAAACAATCGACTTGGATGTCGATAACAAGGTGCGAGGGGTGATGTTCCTTTACGTCTCGGATGGAGTGGATCTTGAAGGGATCCCCGAGGAGTATCACGACGCAGTCAACGCTGGTCTCGAGCAGTTCGGCATCAGAGCTTCTCAACCCGCGTAATTTTTGAACTTCAACCAAGTGGATAAAAACCGGGTAGTGCATATGCTACCTCGGGTTCTTGGAGGGCGCGGATCATCACTCCGCGCCCTTTTTGGGTGGTGTCTCCATGATCTTTACTGGTATCGTTCTAACGAACATTCAAGAGGCTCCACTCATGAATTGTGGAAAATGTGGGCAACTGCGTCATGGGCAATCCCTGGGAAGATGCAATTGGCCCGGACCTCAGCTCAAATGCTAAAATGTATCCACGTTGATCACAGGCCTCCCTCTGGAGGCCTAATTTGGGTTAGCGTAAAGGAGGTGCTGAAAGTGGCAGAGATCATCTCCACTTTGGTGCCTCGGAGCCGACTCCCTATCGAGTAGGATGCTGGGTTGACAACCGGTATTCCTGGTGGTGGAAGCGCTATCACGAAGGTGCTCCCTCTGGAAAAGGAGGGACGTCGTCCCTTACGGTGGCGTGGAAACTTCTTGGGGCGATTCTGCGCTAGGCTTCAGCTTGGTAACACAGGCAATGTGCGCAGGGGTGACCTACAACCGTGTCTTACAGGAATAGGCGGCCTGTGAGAGCCCTGACGAGAGGGTGGAGAAAATCGCTAGCCATGGCACGAGCGTAGACATGCACAGCCGTTTGTCAACGGTATGGTGTTTGCGGGAAGGCTCTGGTGGGAGCCCGTTTGGATTCTAAGGCTGGGAGGTTCGCGACTGACTAGCTCTGGTTACCCTACCGGGCTCATCTCATCTATCAAGTTGCTGCGCCGAATCTGCGGCATCTGTTCGATACGGCTGCATCCCGCGCTGCCGTACACGTTCGCCGCGTAGTTCATGGTTGGGTTCTCTTTGCTTGGGCAGTCGGATACGCATGCTCCGCAGTTCCGATGTCCGACAGACCACGACCTTGTTGAGCATGGTGGCCAGGTACGTCAGGATGGACAGAGCGACGTGCAGTCTGATCCTGACCTGCCGGTAATAGCGATGATCGGCCAACAGCCGGGATTGTTTGGCGCTGCCGAAGAACCGCTCGATGGTCTGACGGCGGGCGTACAGGTCCTTGAACTCTTGACTGGCGCGGGCCACTCGTCCTACCCGGCGGAGTAGGTCCCCATCGTCGGGATTTTCGTAGCAGGTGTCCTGGCAGTAGAGGGAGAAGAAGATCTGGTTCTTCAGGTGGCAGCCCTCGGGGTCGCAACGGAACAGATGCCCACGGTCGGGATCCGTCGAGACGTACTCCATCGGTATGGAGCCCATGCAGATGGGTCGTCCCTTCGCGTCGTATAGGTCGCCGTGCTTGTAGGTATTGCGCATGAGGATGATCGGATCGATCATACGGTCATCGAGGAACCGTCAGTTACGATTGCTGTCGTACCCCTTGTCGGCGAGCAGCCACTGAGGTTCGACCCACGGCTGCTCGGCCATGAGCTGGCCGATGAGTTTAGGCAGTTGCACGCTGTCGTTTTCGTTGGCCGGCAGGATCGTGTAGGTCAGCGGGATCCCGTAGTAGGCGTCGCAGATCAGGTGGACCTTGTAGCCGAATACCCACTCAACCTGATCACTGCCGTCTTTCTTACGGGCGCTGGTCTTGTGGCCCCAGCGAGCATCGGGGTCGCTAACAGGGTCACGATTGGGATTGGAGAAGGAAGGAATGTCCGTACTGTCGATGGCGATCATCGACCCTACCCCATCGACGCCCGTAGCGGACTGGTGGTCGATCAGCCGGGCCAGTCGGTTGATGACCGCCCTGATGGCCTCGTCGATCAGGTCCTGGTGGTCAGCAAGCCGCCGGAAGAAGCGGCTGACCATGGACTCGCTGGGCACGCGGCCCCCGAGCCCGCAGAGTTCGCGGAGGCGTGGGTCAGTGCGGAGGCGTTGGACGAGCTCGCAGTTATAGCGGATGTTGAGGAGGTATTTGGAGAGGATAGCCCGCCACATGGCTTCAACCGGGTAGGGCGGGCGCCCGGTCCGGTTGTAGGCTCGAAGGGTATCGAAGAGAGGTTCGCAATCCAGCAGGTCAAGGATGTGTTCGAGTTGGTCGTAGCCGGATACTTGGGGCAACTCTTCGAGGATTTGCGATAAGTCGTCTGGAGGGGTAACATCGTAATAACCCATCAGGTGGACTCTCCTGGGGGCCAGGCGGTGTCCTGTCGATTGCAGTCAGTGGGACATCGCCGGAGTTCTTGATCGCCGATCGGATTGGGTCCGGGAGGCTATTGTTCTCTAACATTCGTGTTGAACCCATGTTTTTTTGATACGGCCGCATGCAGGCGTTCTGTTGACGCCCTGCCTACGCATTGGTATAATGACAGCGTAGGTAGGCATGGAGCCTACTCTGCGGGGTCGTCAGATAGGGAGGAGATCGAGCGGATCGGATTTGCCTAAATGTGGTGGATCGGTTACGCTGTACTGACATAAAAACGCCTCCATATGGCGACAGCCGAGAGCCCAAAAAAGGGCCTCAACCAAGGGACGCTGCCGAAGTTTCTCAGGCTTGTGGGGCAGCGTCCCCGCGTTTGTTGTGACCGTCCATTATAGGCGGTTACGGCGCTCGAATCAACCGATTTCCGGGTTGCATGTGCTGAAAATCTGTACTAAACAATGTATGTGTTTCGTAAACAATGCGACGATTATCGTCACGGAAGTTTAGGAATTACCTGTTTAGGAATCGTCTCAGGGAGGGGTCGCGATTGTAGCAAATCAAACCCGCGTGCATTATCATTAAACGCGGCGCGGTCGGATAACCGGAGATGCCAGGGGTGCCCGGCAGGCCCCGCGGACGTACATGACAGCTATTGGAATAACCGGACAACCCGGCCGTACTCAACGGCGTTTTACCTGGTTGCAGGGGCTGTCGACCGCGACAGCCGCCACCGTATTCATCCTCGTGATCATCGGCGGAGTGGTCCGCGTTACCGAGTCCGGCCTGGGTTGCCCGGACTGGCCCCTGTGCTACGGCAAAGTCCTGCCGCCGTTGGAATACACAGCGATAATAGAGTACACGCACCGATTCGTCGCATCGGTGATCGTTGGCCCGTTGGTACTGGCGACGGCGATCGTTGCCCTGGTCAGATACCGCCACGATCGCTGGGTGTGGATTCCTGGCGCCATCTCGGTCCCGTTGCTGGTCGTCCAGGGTCTACTGGGTGGAGTGACGGTCCTGACACACCTCCCGGGGGAGATCGTCGCCCTGCACCTGGGCACGGCGGAGGTGTTGCTGGCAGTGTGCCTGTTCCTAATGGTCGCATCCTACCGGACGCCCATCATCCGCACCGGTCAGATGGCCGGCGACGGCTACCATCGCTGGGCGATAGCCGCTGCGGTCGGAGTCTATGTTGTCATTATCTCGGGCGCGGTGGTGACCGCTATGGGCGCCACCGGCGCGTGCGTGACCTGGCCGCTGTGCCAGGGATCAGCGTTTCCGATGCACCATCTGACCGCCATCCACATGTTCCACCGGTACGTGGTGCTGGCGTTGGGCGCGCTTTTGGTTTACGCGGTATGGAGGTGCAGCGTGGCAACGGGCGCTGACAACACCGTGCGATGGCTGGCAATCGCGACGCTCCTGACGTTCATTGGCCAGATCATGGTGGGCGCGGCCACGATTTGGCTGGACTTCCAGGCGCACTGGCGCGCTCTGCATTTGACGGCGGCCACGGCGGTATGGGCGGCAGCAGTGGGGATGGCGATGGTTGCCTACCTGAACGCGCGCACGGTCTGGGGCGCCCGCGCATCCGAGGTCCGACGCTGACATGGCCGGCAACGCTCCAGAAATTCAACCGGACGTGGAACGCCCTGAACGTGCAGCGGTGGTGATCGGCGCCATAGGCGAACCAAGGCAGTCGTTTGGTGCGATCGCGCGAGACTACCTGGCGCTGACCAAGCCGAAAATCATCTCACTGCTGCTGGTCACGGCGGCGGGCGGGATGTTCCTGGCTGAGCAGGGATTCCCGTCGATGACCATGCTGGCCTGGGTCTGGGTAGGGGGCGCGCTGGCCTCGGGCGGCGCGAACGCTATCAACCAGCATCTCGACCGGGACATAGACCGGGAAATGCGCAGAACCCGGGCAAGGCCGGTAGCCGGGCATCGGGTGTCCCCGCGGTATGCGCTGGCGTTTGGCGTCGCGTTGAACGCCGGAGCGTTCGCATTGCTGGCGACGCTGGTGAATCCGCTGGCCGCGATCCTGACTTTGTCGGCCAGTCTGTTCTACGTGTTCGTGTACACCCTATGGCTAAAGCGGACGACGCCCAACAACATCGTCATCGGCGGCGCGGCGGGCGCGGTGCCTCCCATGGTGGGTTGGGTCGCAGTGACGGGCAGTCTGGACCTTCCGGCGGTTTACCTGTTTGCCATCATCTTCTTCTGGACGCCGCCGCACTTCTGGGCATTGTCGCTGCTGATCCAGGGAGACTATGAGCAAGCCGGTGTTCCCATGTTGCCCGTGGTCTCGTCGCGAGGACAAACCACCCTGCACATATTCCTGTACTCGATAGCGCTGACGGGTCTGACGCTGATGTTCGCACTATTGCCCGAAGTAGGGTTGGTGTACCTGGCATCAGCGGCGGCATTGGGCTTGCCGTTCATCTGGCTGGCGTGGCGGTTGTGGCGCGATGATTCGCGGGGCCGGGCCAAGGCCGCGTACCTGTATTCGCTGGCGTACCTGGCGTTGTTGTTCGTGGCCATTATGGTCGACAGCGTCGTCAAGTCCAGCATCACGGTCCCGATCTAGTCCGCGCCTTTACGAGTTGTCTCGCGCCGGCTGGCGAGCCGGGCTGGGACGGCCTTGCATGGATTGGGCGCCCGTAAAACCGGTTATTCTGGTGCGGGCGTAATTGTTCCTGGAACACCGCCAACGGGGTATGGTGAACCACAACCCGCCGCCGCGCCGGTTGAAAAATTGCGCCCGCCGGCCTTTTGATATTGCCGAACCTTGGCGCGCTCAAGCATGGTCACCGTACCCGGATTGGTGAATAATCGGCCTTGCATAGCATTGCGTCACGGACTTAATGTCAAATTGACAGGCATAGGGGCGTGTGCTATGGTAACCGCCGCTAGTGAAATTTTGCACATACGGCGGCCGCTGCGAACACGCCGTATCCGGGGGTTCACGATGGGGCTGCTGCCCTTCTCTGAGAAAGACTCACCGACCAAGACACAAACGGCCCTTGATCAAGAAACAAACCGTGGTACCTCGGTGAGCAGCGCCTCCGATTCCCCCACCCGCCGCTCAGGTCGCCGTTCGCTGGTTGCCTTGGTGTTGCTGGGCATCATGGTGGCTCTGGTCGCCGTGGGATGCGATGCCGACGCCCATCAATCGGTTCTCAGTTCTACACCCTGGACGCTCGACGGAGCCAACGGCCCGGTAGCGCGCGAACAACTCCTGCTGTTCAATGTCCTGCTGTGGACGATGGTGGTAGTTTTCGTACTGGTGGAAGGCGCCCTGCTTTACGCCGCCATCCGTTATCGGCGCAAGCCCGGCGACCCTCTGCCTCCGCAGACGCATGGCCACACTCCGTTGGAGATCGCCTGGACCATCGTGCCGACCATCCTGATTCTTGGACTGGGTATCTGGTCCGTGTTCGTATTGTTCAAACTGGAACCGGGCGAGGCTGTGGCTCTGGCCCGGGAGCAGGGCAAGGAACCGCTGCACGTCGAAGCGATCGGTCACCAGTGGTGGTGGGAATTCCGCTACGAGGACGCCAATCCCGACGTTGAGGGCTCGGAACTAATCACCACGGCCAATGAGATGCGGGTCCCGGTCGACCGGCCGGTGATCATGACCCTGAAGAGCGACGACGTCATCCATAGTTTCTGGATCCCCAAACTTGCGGGCAAGCAGGACGTGGTGCCGACGAAAGCCAATCAAATGTGGTTCTTGGCCGAGGATGCCGGGATGTACTACGGGCAGTGCGCAGAATTTTGCGGCACCGCCCACGCGCAGATGAAATTCCGCGTCCATGCTTTGCCCGACGCTGAGTACACAGCGTGGGTTGACGGCTGGGGCGGCGAGTTGGCCGAACCGCTGTCTCCGGACGGAGCGGCAGGTCAGTTGGTGTTCCTGGGCGCCGGCCAGTGCGTTACCTGCCACACGGTAGGATCGGCCGACCCGGTGAATGAGGTCGGCGAAGGCGTGCAGCGTGCCCGCATGGACACCTACATCGCCTACACTAAATGGTTGCAAAAGCCGGCGGAGGAACGCCTGGAGGATGTGAGGGCCGGCGAGGAACCGCCCACCGCGTTCGCGGCGCCCAACCTTACCGACCTTGGCGCGCGCACTACCCTGGGCTCCGGTCTGGTTGACCTCAACCGGGAGACTCTGCGCCAGTGGCTCCGCAACCCGGATGACATCAAACCGGGCAACCGCATGTCGGAACTTGCCGCGATCTACCAGACGCGCCTGGATCATCGGGCAGACCTGACCGAAGACGAGCTGAGCGATCTGGTTGAATACCTGATGGCCCAGAAATAGCCTTGGGTTACAATAATTGAAGAAGGAACTGACACCGCTAACGCATGGCCACGGCCTTGGGACCGCGCTGAAGCGGAGGGATTGAAACGATGGTAACCATCACCGGCGTGATACCCCGCCCGACCACGTACACGGGTCTGTGGAGCTGGTTGACCACGGTCGACCACAAGCGAATCGGCGCGCTGTACGGGTTCTCCGCGTTCTTCTTCTTCATCATCGGCGGCATAGAAGCCGGGATCATGCGCATACAGTTGGCCACGTCCGACGCGTCGATGGTGTCGGCGGACTGGTTCAACGCGATGTTCACGATGCACGGCACGACCATGATTTTCATGGTGATCATGCCGTTCGGGGCGACCTTCTTCAACTTCCTGATTCCCCTGATGATCGGCGCACGAGACGTTGCGTTCCCACGCCTTAACGCTTTCTCATACTGGACTTTCCTGTTCGGTGCGCTACTGATGCACGCCGGCTTCCTGATTGGGCAGGTGCCCGATGCCGGCTGGTTCTCCTACGCGAACCTGACCGCCGCTCCGTACAGCTTGAGCAAGGGACTGGACTTCTGGGCCCTCAGCTTGCAGGTGCTCGGTGTTGCCTCGTTGGCGGCGGGTTTCAACTTCGTGGTAACGATAATCAACATGCGGGCGCCGGGCATGTCGCTGATGCGAATGCCGGTGTTCGTGTGGATGACGTTGGTCACCAGCATCCTCCTGGTCCTGGCCTTCCCAATCATCACTGTGGCCCTGATCGAGCTGACCGCCGACCGTCAGTTCGGAGCCAACTTCTTCAACACGGCAGCCGGCGGCGACCCCATCCTCTGGCAGCACCTGTTCTGGCTGTTCGGCCACCCGGAAGTGTACATCCTGATCCTGCCGGCCATGGGAGTGGTCTCGGAGATCATTCCAACCTTCAGCCGCAAACCGCTGTTCGGCTACCCGGTGGTGGTGTTCTCGGGAATTGTCATCGCCATCATGAGCTGGGCCGTGTGGAGCCACCACATGTTCACGGTGGGCCTGGGTCCCATCGCTAACTCGGTGTTCACCATCACCACCATGTTGATCGCGGTGCCCACGGGCGTGAAGATATTCAACTGGATCGGCACCATGTGGCAGGGCTCCATCGACCTCAGGACGCCCATGCTGATGGCCATCGGCTTCGTGGCCCTTTTCATCGTGGGCGGGCTGTCGGGGGTTTCACATGCCGTATCGCCCTCGGACTTCCAGCAGCAGGACACCTATTACATCGTTGCGCACATTCACTACGTGCTGTTCGGCGGCGCGATATTCGGCATCTTTGCCGGTATCTACTACTGGTACCCGAAGATCACCGGCAGGATGTACCACGAAGTGCTGGGCAAGGTGCATTTCTGGCTGATGTTCATCGGAATGAATCTCACGTTCTTCCCCATGCACTACGCCGGCCTGAACGGGATGCCGCGCCGCATCTACACCTACGCCGAGGGCTTCGGCTGGGAAGGAATGAACCTGCTGGCGACCATCGGCTACTTCGTAATCGTGATCAGCCTGCTGGTCTTCATCCACAACTTCTTCCGCAGCATCAAGAAGGGCGAACCTGCCGGCCATGACCCCTGGGACGCGCCGACCCTGGAATGGAGCATCTCGTCGCCGCCGCCGGCCTACAACTTCGCCGAGATTCCGGTGGTCAAGGGTCAGGACGCGTACTGGATCACCAAGCGCGAAGCGGTCGCTCGGGGAGAGACCGTGCAGGGAGAACCTCACGTCGACCCGTCAACCATCCACATGCCGAGTCCGTCATATTGGCCGCTGGTCACCTCCTTCGGCGTGGCATGGCTCGCCGGGGGATTCCTGATCGATGTGGGTTGGGATTACATACGGTTCCCGGTGTGCATCGTCGGCGGCCTCATCACTGTGATCGGCGTAATCGGGTGGTCCAACGAACCACCGACGGCTGAGCATCACGAAGCCGGGGCGCACCACTAAACCGGTCCGGCCGCACAGTTTCTGACCAATCGTCAACCGCTGCATGCAGGAGGCGCTCGTTGGCCCACGTAGATACCACACATGCTCCGCCGGAACATGACCCGTCGGCGCATCCTCCCGCCCACGAGGAGGAAACAACCACCGGCATAACCCACCGGAAACTCCTCATGTGGGTGTTTCTGGGCTCGGACTGCCTGTTCTTCGGCTCTCTCATCGCAACCTACATGGTGTACCGGGGTCAGAGCATTGTTGGACCCTATCCCAAGGACATCATCGACGTCCCGATAACCACCGTCAGTACGTTCGTGTTGCTGATGAGCTCCTTTGCAATGGTGATGGGAGTGGCGGCCGCTCGCAACGGCAACCAGAAACGGCTGATCCAGTGGTTGATCGCCACCATCATATTGGGCGCGACCTTCATCGGCTTCCAGGTGTATGAGTTCAACCTGTTCCGCGTCGAGGGACTGCGTTACGAGACCAACCTGTTCAGCAGCACGTTCTTCACCCTGACCGGATTCCACGGAGCCCACGTGACGCTGGGATTGTTCTGGCTCCTGTGCCTGACGATCATTGCCTGGCGCAACCCTGCCGGACGACCATCGGGTGAGGACGTGGACATCGCCGGCCTGTACTGGCACTTCGTTGACATCGTCTGGATCGTGATCTTCACCCTGCTGTACCTGATCGGCGGATTTGATGCCGGCCCGGACGCAGCGCACGCCGCGGCTCAGGGCTGGCAGTGGATCACCGGTGTGATCCTGTAGATCTGATTTCAAACCATCTCGACTAAAGATTTGCAGGTACCCAGGAGGCACTCACGCAATGAGCAGTAACCCCGGCCACGAAGGCGCCCTGCCGCACGAAGAGCACGGCGGACACGAAGACGCCGGCATCTCGCGGTTCTTCTTCGGGCGTGTTCCTGAGGGAGTACACGGCGGTCTCAAGCAATACGGCCTGCTCGCGATATTCCTGGCCGTCATCACTCTGGTTGAGTTCCTGATCATCGTGCCCGAGGGCTTGCAGGGCTCCGGAATCGTCATCGCTCCTCTCGTCATCCTGTCCGTCATCAAATTTTTCTGCGTGGTCGCGTTCTTCATGCACCTGAAGTTCGAAAACCCGCTGTTGTGGCAGATTTTCGTGGCCGGCCTCGCCCTGGGGCTCGCCGTCGCCCTGGCCCTGGTGCTGCTGTTCGGCGTTTTCCGGCCGACGCCCCGGGCGTTCTCAGAGAATCGTCAGGAGCCGTTCGAGCATCACGTCGCCGAAGCGGAGCATCATTTCGAGGCGTTGGTTGTACCCACTCCGTGTCCCGTGGGCGCCTGCCCACCTCCTGCGGCGGCGGGCGCTGCCGGCGCGGCCTCATCGCCGGGGGAGGCACTGTTCGTTGGCGCAGCCGCCTGCTCGTCCTGCCACGCTATCTCCGGCGTCGCGCAGGGGGTGCTTGGCCCGTCCCTGGACGGAATAGGCTCCGCCGCCGGCAACCGGATACCCGGTTATTCCGCCGAGGATTACATCAGGGAATCAATCCTCGAACCCGACGTGTACGCCGCCGGGACTGCCGACGGCCTCGACCAGGATTATGACGGCAACTTGATGCTGTCGACGATGGCCGGCATCCTGCCCGCGCTGACCGACGAAGACATCGACCTCCTGGTGGAATACCTGCTCAGCCTCCAGTAGACATTCCGATGCGCCGCTCCGCGCTGGCGCTCATTATCCTGTTCGCTTTCATCGCCGCCGCTGGGGCTTGCAGCGGCGGCGATCCCAGCCCCACGGTTGCGACGGAACCGCGACCGCCCCGCTCCGACGATGTCCCAACGCAACCGGCTCCCACAGCGGGTGAGCCCGTTGCGGTCAACGCTGCGACCATCGCGTCGGGTCGAGAGTTGTTTGCGGCCGGCGGAGGTTGCGGCGCCTGCCACGCCATCGAAGGAGTCGCCAACGGCGTGCTTGGCCCGGACCTTGACGGGATTGTTTCGGTGGCTGCGAATCGCATTCCCGGCTACACCGCCGAGCAATATCTCCGCGAGTCCATCGTCGATTCGTGCGCATACACCGTCGAAGGCACTGATTGCAACCTGATGCTGAACGTCATGAATACCATCACGCTGACCGACGCCGACGTGGACGCGCTGGTGGCATTCCTGCTGCAACAGCGGTAATATGCCGGTGTTACCGACCCCGAACCGACGGAGGACTGCACCATGCTGGTTGACCTGATTCGCCTTACCGCCGCCGACGGCATGGAACTGGACGGCGCATTTTTCGAACCGGCGCCCGACGCCACGCCTGCCGGCCCGGTCGATGCCATCCTGTGCATACACGGTTCCGGCCGGGCCTTCTACACGCCCGCCACCGCCAACATGGCCAACGACCTGCGGAACCAGGGGTACGCTGCGTTGACCCTCAACACCCGCGGCCACGACACCGTGTGGGTGGACCGCCAGACCGGAATCGCCGAGGGCAACGCCTTTGAGATCCTGTCCACGGGCAAGCAGGATCTCAGGGCGGGCGTTGATTACCTGGCGAGTCTCGGATACCAGCGCATCGCGATCCTGGGGCACAGCATGGGCGCTGTGAAAGTCGCGTACTACGCCGCAACCGAAAACGACGGTCGGGTCGCAGCCGTGATTCCCGTTTCGCCGGTTCGGCTTTCGTGCTCGTATTACCTGGAATCGGACGACGCCGCGGAGTTCCGCGCCAACCTGGAGACCGCAGACCGTATGGAAGGCGAAGGCCGCGCCCTGGATCTGTTCTCAGTGGACTTCCCGATCAAGGAATTGTTCTCAGCAGCCGCCTATCTCGACAAGCACGGCCCGTTGGAACGCTACAACATAATCCAGCACGCCCCCAACATCAGAGTGCCGCTGTTCGTTCTGTCGGGCTCCCTGGAAACTCATACCCGATTGCTGGACGTGCCCCAGGACATGATCACCGCAGCGGTCAACAGCCCGCGGGCCGAGTACCTGGTGCTGGAGGGCGGGAACCATTCGCTCACCAACATGATGCCCCAGGCCGGCGCCGCCGTGCTGGATTGGCTGGCGTCGCTATCCGCCGCCAGCGTGGCAGCGGCCGCGGATTGACGCCAATGTCCGATCCGAGGCGTGAACCGATCAGCATCGTCCCCATCGGCTTTATACGCAGCCGTTTCACCGGTTACGCGCCGTCGGAACAAATGCGGCAAGAGCGGTCCACCATCGTGGTGTACCCCGAATTTGCCGACGGGATCATGGGCCTGGAGCCCGGAGATCGGATACTTACGTTGTTCGCGCTGCACCTGGCCCCGTCCAGGGGATACGAACTGCAGCTGCATCCGGGACACAACCCGGCCAATCCCATTCGTGGGGTATTCGCGACGCGGAGCCAATACCGGCCCAATTTCATCGGAGCCACCGTCGCTCGCATTCTGGCGGCGCGCGTGGATGAATCCAGCGGTGAAGCAATCCTGGAGGTTGTTGAACTGGACGCTCAGGACGGCTCTCCGCTGATTGATATCAAGCACCACCATGCGGGTTACGACGGCGACCCTGAACCGGGATGACCGTTTTGACACCGCCCGGGCGTTCCGATACCATCCTCTGCGGTGTCGCGCAGCGGCCATGCCGTGGGCCACGCCTCCGGAAGGTCAACGAGACCAAAGATAGTAAACATGCCCATCTATGAATACCGTTGCCAGGCCTGTCACCGGGTCAGCAGTTTCTTCTTCAAAGTGGCCTCTGCCGCTCGGCCCGTCGATTGCTCTCATTGCGGAGACACGGGCATGGAACGCATCATGTCGTCCTTTTCCCAGGGTCGCACCGAGGCCGACGAATACCGCAACCTGGATCCTCGATACTACAAGATGGTGGACGATGCGCTGGGCAAGGCGTCCCCCGGGTCGGATCCGGACCACTACCTGCGCCAGATGGCGCCCTTTTCATCTGCCGACAAGAGCGGTGATCCTTACTTCAACGAATAGGGTCGGCGCCGCGCCGTCCCTTTGTCCCGGGAGGCTACATCCGAATGGCTGACGAAGCTGTCGCATTTCCCTCATTGGCCTGGTTCCAGGCCCTGCAGGCATTGGTCAACGAGGACGCCGGTTATCGCCAGTTCGGCACCGTGGACGCCGACATGGGAGTGAAAATCGCTGACGACGTTTTCGTGATCACCTTCGAGGCATTCGAGTGCAAGTCGGTCCGGACCGGCAACGAATATGACCTGATCAACGTTGACTTTTTCATCGAGATGGAGAGCGACGCCTGGCGCACGATGCTGGAAAACATCAAGGCCAACAATGGAGCCGAGGCCGGACAGACGTTGGTGAGCCTGGACATGATCCACGAGATTTCCAATAACGCCACGGGCGACCAACTGAGGGCCGACCTGTTCTTCAGGTACAACCAGAGCCTGCAGCATTTTTTTGACCTGTCCGCCAACCTGGAAACCACATTCGCCGACTGACGAGGACTGCCGATGACCACCGCCGCCGTACTAGACCAGGTTGGGATGGACCCCGCCGCCGTTGAGGATCTGGAAAAGCTGTTCCACCAGCAGATAGACCGGGGGCTCCATCCCGGCGCGGGATTGGCCGTGTACCGACACGGCAAGCTCGCCGTGAACATCTGGGGTGGGCTGGCTGACGATGCCGCCGGCGCTCCCGTGAGTGCCGACACCATGTTCATACTCTACTCGTCCACCAAGCCGCTCGCTGCGGCGTGCCTGCACATCCTGTGGGAGCGGGGCCAACTCCATTGGGACGACACGGTCGCCCAGCATTGGCCCGGCTTCGCAAAGCACAACAAGGGCGGCGTGACCATCCGGCACATCCTCACCCACCGGGGTGGATTCCCTGAAACTCCGCCGGAACTTTCCTGGGACCGATGGCAGGACTGGGACTACGTGGTCAAGTGCATGGAGGACGTTATCCCCGACTACCCGGCCGGTCAGATCATGGCCTACCACCCCCGCAACTTCGGGTGGGTGATAGGTGAACTGGTTCAGCGCATCGACGGGCGACACATCGGCGTCTTCCTCCGTGAGGAGATCCTGGACCCGCTCGGGATATTTGATGGCTACGTGGGCCTCCCTCCGGAACTGGAGGGCCGCGTTTCACGCATCCACGCCATGGAGGACTGCGACCGACCCGGCATGATACGCCCCTACAACCGTCCCGAGGTTCACCAGGCCGTACATCCGGCCGGCGGCGGGATCTTCGCCGCAACGGGCCTGGCGCGCTTCTATGCAATGCTGTGCAACGGCGGCGAACTGGATGGCGTACGCATTATGAAACCCGAGACGGTGTCAGAGGGTACCCGTCTGCAGCTTGAGGCCAACGATTTCTCGCTGGGCACGCGGATGCGCCGGTCGCTGGGCCTGGTGCTGGACGACAACCGCATGGGAGTCACCGCCCACGCCGGCGCCGGCACCTTCGGCCACGGCGGAGCCGGTACCTCCGTCGGATGGGCCGACCCGGAAATGGGCCTGGCAGTGGCCTACATCACCAACGGGTTCCGAGCGAGCGCGACCAACAATCCGCGTCTGGCTGCCATATCCCGGGCCGTGCGGGCCGCCTGTCGGTAGCCGATGCCCTCCATCATCTACCACCTGGCCTTTCGCGACGATTGGGAGGCCGGCAGAGCCGCTGGGGAATATCGGGCCCCGTCGCTGGCGGAGGAAGGGTTCATCCACGCCAGCGCTGATGAGGAGCAGATGTTGCGAGTCGCCGCCCGTTTGTTTGCCGGGCGCACCGACCTGTTGGCCTTGGACGTCGACACGGAGTGGTTGGACGAAGACTCGCCGGTGATCCGCGAGCCCGCCAGATCGGGCGAAATCTATCCTCACGTATACGGGCCGATCGATCCGGATGCGGTGGTGCGAGTGAGATCCCTGGTCCCCCAACCGGCGGACCCCAGCGAGTTTTCCCTGACCGACCACAACTGAATCCCGCTGAGGCGCACCATCGGCTACTCCGACGATCAACTGGAAGCCCTCAGGAACGTCATCGCCGGCTTGACCACGTTGGAGCCTGCTGCCATCAGAGAGCGGGATGCGGCGGTGTTCGCTGCACAATGTCCGGAACGGCTGTGGCCCCTTTGGCCTGTGGCGCGGGAGGACGCCGCGCTGTGGGACGGGTTGCTCGCTGATGATCGCATCGAGCGGTTTTCGGTTTACGGACTGTTCCCCGCCTCGTATCCTCTCGTTTATGGACCGGATTCGATCGGGGTGAGCATACGGTACGAAGGTCGTACACGCGGGCGCGTCGCGATTATCGCCTCCGGTGATACCGGCATCGTGATCAAACCCTGCCAGGGCAGCCGGGAGGCCGTGATCGCCGAAACAGCCGGGCAACTCCAGATCGGGCCGGCACAGATGTCCACCATCGACGGGTTCATCACCGAGGAATACGTCGATGGTACTTTCCTGACCGAACTGCCAGCGAACGAGGCGACGCCCGACCTCATGCGCGCAGTGGGCGCGAAATTGGGCGGTGGGCTGTCCCGGCTGCACGGGGCTGGCGTTTGCTACAACGATGCCACCATCTCGGACCCGGAAGGTCGGTCTCATATCATCCTGCTCGACGACGGTACGATCCGGCTGATCGATTTTGGCGTGGCCCTCCTGTTGGACAACCATCCTGAGAGCCTGACGTTCGAGGACGCCTGGAACGCCGCGCGCACCGACCCCATGTTCCGCTTGTTCCAGCAGATGACCGGCGGCGGTGATGCCGACGCCTTGGGCAAGTTCATATCCGAGTACGGGCAAAGGCTTGCCGGACAGACGGTCGAACAGATCCAATCTCGCGATTGGCGCATCGCCGGGGAAGGGGCAGCGATGATCGCCTCCCGGTTCGGCCCGGCGGCTGCCGACGCTCTGCGCGATGGCTTGTTACTGGCTCGCTAAGGCCCGGGGCAATCGCGTCTTGATCGGCGACGGCGCCGGAATTGGCAGTGACGGACGGTGAATTTACTGGGATAAACAGGATCCGCCATGGGCGGACAGGTTCAACGGGATGGACAGGATATTTTTACCCGGAAGCGTTGGGATCGCGGGCCGGTTGCGGGGACTTTCAGGCGCAGAGACACATGGGCATTGCCCCACCGGGATTGAAACCAGGCAACCGGAGC
>JAJDXU010000459.1 GCA_022823105.1 Dehalococcoidia bacterium | reverse complement strand
CAGAGCAGGCCGGAACCCAGAGGCCACCGAATGAAGACAGCAACCGAGAGACTGCCGATTTCAAGCGCTGGATACCGGCTTTCGCCGGTATGACGGTGTACGGAAGAGCCTTATCCAGGGGCCAACAATTGAAATGCGATTGCCCTGATTTGATCTACCCGCGCTTGCGGTCAAACCGCGCCAGGTTAGAGGTACGCTGATCCATCCGAGCAAAGGCCGAGATAATGGGTTTTGCGTGGTGACCGCGCGGTATGGCGTGCGGCGGAGGGCTCTGTGCTATTCTACGCCCGCCAAGTTCGGGCATCACCGGTACTTGCGCCAGGAGGCGGTTTGACATGAAAGCGATCCAGATTCAGGAATATGGCGGCCCAGAGGTACTCCAATACGTGGACCTGCCCGATCCCGCTGCCGGCGCCGACCAGGCGGTGGTCGAAATCCAGGCGGTGGGAGTGAACTTCACGGATATTTACAGCCGCATGGGGGTGAATCCGCCGGGGTTGCCCTGGGTGGCCGGCGTCGAGGCCGCCGGGGTGGTCCGCGAGGTTGGGTCAGGCGTGGACCATGTCACCGTGGGCGACACGGTGGCGTATTGCAGCCATCCAGGCTCGTATGCCGAACAGGCCCTGGTGCCGGCCTGGCGGCTCATCAAGATGCCGGACGGCCTGTCCGCCCGGGACGGCGCGGCGGCCATGCTCCAGGGCATGACTGCCCACTACCTGTGCTATGACACGTACCGGGTCCAAGCCGGCGACAGCGTGCTCGTGCACTCCGGCGCGGGCGGCGTCGGTTTGCTGCTGATCCAGATGTGCAAGGCGCTGGGCGCGTACGTTTACTCGACGGTATCCACAGAGGCCAAGGCGGAGTTGGCGCGGGGCGCGGGAGCCGATCACGTCATCCTGTACACCCAGCAGGATTTCGCGGCCGAAATAGCCAAAGCGACCGACGGCGCGGGGCTACAGGCGGTGTTCGACGCGGTGGGCAAGGACACGTTTGACGGCAGCATTTCCTGCCTGGCGCCACGAGGCTACATGGTCCTGTACGGCCAGGCCAGCGGCGCGGTTCCGTCGATGGACCCTCGGGTACTGGGCAACGGCTCCAAGTTCCTGACCCGTCCGGGATTGGGCGACTACACCAGGAATCGCGATGAGTTGGAGCAGCGGGCCGGCGCGGTCCTGGGCTGGGTGAAATCCGGAGAGCTGAAACTCCGGGTCGAGCACCAGTTTAACCTGTCCGACGCCGCGGAAGCGCACCGCCAACTGGCCGGCCGCGCCACCACCGGCAAGATCATTCTCACCCCGTAATCCCATGGTGGCGAGATTTGACCATGCGGCGGCAATAGCCCGCGACGGGCGACGCGACGCGATCGTCGCGCCCAGTGGAATCGTTTTGAGCGATCTGGCCTGGGTGGATCGCGTCGCAAAGCGTTACATGCTGGATAACCTGGACCTGTCCGCAGGGTCGGTGGTGCTGGAGCGGCTTTCCTCGACGGGCGGCCGGTGCTTCTGTTACCCGGACGGCACGTGGCTGATCGGGTTGTCGCTGCCCAGGTTCCAACGCTACGGGCGCCTGGGCATGGAGGGCATCCTGGCGCACGAACTGCTGCACGCATGGCTATGGTCTCTGCACCAATACACCGGGCATGGTCCCGTTTTCGCAGGGCACGCATCAGCGCGTGGCATCCCCAGGTGGTGCTCCACGGAAACGGACATCCGGCGAGGCGACCCGCGACAGTTGCCGTTGTTCGATTGCTGAAAGTGGTTTATGCGTCGCCGGGGATTTCGGCGTGGACTCGGGTTCCGCCGCCGGAAAGGGCCGCCAATCGTCGTCGTCTTACGGCGTTCTTCACCAGCGATAATGCTGGATGCGCATTATTCCGGAACCGATCGAGTTCGGGATGGAGCGAAACAGTCCATCCAGGCGATGTCAAGTGATCTTTTTGCACGTTTCAGAAAATATTGGCGAATTTGTCGCATTTCGTGCTTGGCGGGCTCGTCATAATTTGACACCCATGCCGGATGAGGCTAAACTGCCGCATAGCAATAGCAGGTCTGCACGCCCATCAACCTGCCCTTAAACAAGGAGGCCATATGAGTGCAGCCGCGCCGACCGCGCACCGGCAATCACCGGACCCCGACTCTACGCAGCCCCGCGGTGTGCGGGGAGAGTCAGCCGAACAATTCGGACGATCTGCGTTCCGGCAGAGGCAAATCGAGCCTCTGAGAGGGCGAAGCAGTCACAAGCTTCCTTGTGAGCCTTAGCTGCTCCAAGCGAAAAGGGCGGCGGGATTAGCGCCCTGCCACGCGCCCACCTGACCCGCCTGTCGAGGCCGCACAGCTGACCGACAGCGCGCGCATTGCACCGTACATTCCTCGCTGACGAGGCGTGTCCCGGTTTCAATCGATCTGGTTCAACGTCGGCGATTGCCGGCTGAAATCCGAACTGCCTTTCCGGCCAGATTTAGACATACACAAGGAGTAAACATGAGGGAGATTTTGCGATCCAAGATTCACCGCTGCTGGATTACCGGAGCCAACCTTGGCTACGTCGGCAGCATCCTCATCGACCGCGACCTGATGGAAATGTCGGACATCGTCCCATTCGAGAAGGTCCAGGTGGTGAACTGCAACAACGGCGCAAGGTTTGAAACATACGCACTTCCGGGTGAACGCGGCAGCGGTGTCATCTCCGTGCAGGGCGCGGCGGCCCGTCTCTGCCAGCTGGGAGACTGCGCGATCATCATGGCATTCGAAGTCACCGACAAAGAAGTCGATCAGCGCATGATCCTGGTGGACGAAAACAACAAATTCCTCGAATGGATCGAAGGGTCGATGTATGCCGAGCCGCAGCCCGAACCAGTCGCGCTTTTCTGAGAGCGAGACGGAAGCGTACTATGATGCCGAGGACGCCCTCTACCGCTCCTTCTGGGATGCAGAGGGCAGCCTTCACTGGGGAGTGTTCGAAAACGACCCACAATCCGGGCAAGACGGATCGATACGCGAAAGCTTCCTGACCGCCTGTTCCCGATTGAACGAAATAATGCTGGAAAATTCCGGCATTGGCAGCGACTCCCACGTGCTTGACCTGGGGTGCGGCAACGGGAATACCTCGCTGTGGTTGTCCCGGGCGACAGGAGCCAGGGTCACGGGGATCGATCTGAGCGGCGTCCGAATAGACAACGCCAATGAATCGCTCTCAGGAGCGCCCGATCTGGCGGGTAAAGTCGCGTTTCACAAGGCATCCGCCACGGACCTGCCATTCGAAGACGGCGCGTTCACGCACGTCTGGAGCCAGGCCACCATCTACCACGTGCCGGACAAGGTCACGATGCTGAGCGAGGCGTACCGTGTCCTGAAGCCGGGCGGGTTCATGGTGTTTGACGACCTGACGAAACCGAAGCCGGACATCAGCGACGAGGCGCGGACGTACGTGTACGACCGTCTCTTGTTTGATACCGATTTCAGCTTCCATTCGTATATGGCCGCTCTGCGTGAGGCCGGCTTCAAGGTGCTGGACGCCAGGGATCTTTCAACGCATCTGGCGCACAGCTACACGTGCCTGTCGCACATGGCGGCCTCCGGAGACGATCCGGACCGGCGTGAACGGTTCGCGGCGCTTTCGGACGCATACCTGAAAATGGTGAACGCGGTCCACAACGAAGAACTGGGCTGGGCCCAATACCGGTGCGTGAAATAACCGCGCCGGAAATTTCCGAGCAAAAGGAGCAACTATGGTA
>JAJDXU010000255.1 GCA_022823105.1 Dehalococcoidia bacterium | reverse complement strand
GGGTTCCTGACCAGGGCGATATTTGATGACTGTGCGGGTTTCGGGGTCGATGTACCACGCCAGCCGGGCGCCGTGTTCCAGGAACAGGTCGATTTTGTTGAGCAGTTCGGTGTCGGTGTTGGAAGGCGATTTTATTTCAGCTATAAAATCGGGAACTATACTTGGGAATGGAAGGTTCTCAGGCAGCATGATTTCATAGCGCCGTTCATCTGGAATCCATGCGGCATCGGGCCCAAAACGCGAGCCGTCAGGCAGAACGAACCTGCTGGTGGGACCAAAGGCGATTCCTCCGTTCTCGCGACTCCAGAACAGCAGCGTCCCGGCCAGTTCAGTTTCGTATATCGAACCGGGATTACCAGTGGGTTCCCGAATCAGCAGGTGGCCGGTGCCGGAAATTTCGTACTCATACATATCGGAGTTCCGTTCCGCGAAAGCCTCGAACCATTCGTCCAAGTCAGCATCGTCCAACGACTTGCCGAACTCGGCTAGGGGGATGGCGACCGTGCCGGGCCAATGCGGAGGCGCCTCGCGCCGAGATCTATGTCCACTTCGAGTTGGCAACGAAGTAATGGTAGCCATGACAATTACTCTACGTCTGCAAGCAGATCAAAAATCCGTTCCCGCACTGCGAAGCGGAAACCGGGAAGCACGTCATCATCGCCGTCAATGTACTCCGGGTCGTGGAGCGCCTCGGGTTCCTGGCCCGGCCGGAACTTGATGACCGTGCGGGTCTCGGGGTCGATGTACCAACCCAGCTTTGTGCCGAACCGGATGAACGTCTCGATCTTGGCGATAAGCTGAGCTCTGGAGTTGGAAGGGGACTTGATCTCGGCCACGAAGTCCGGAGCAATGCGAGGGAAGGGGAGGTTCTCAGGTAGCAACAGTTCTTGACGCCGTTCCTCGTTCAGCCATGCAGCGTCGGGACCGAAACGCGAACCGTCGGGCAGTACGAAACAACTGGTCGCCGGAAAAGCAACACCACCTTGGTTGCGAGCCTGCATGAATACATCGGCAGCCAACTCACCTTCAAATAAAACGCCGGGACTGCCTGTGGGCGCCATGATCAACAAGTATCCTTCGCCTGAGATTTCGTAATGATCCTCGTCTTGATTGCGTGAGCAGAAGGCCTCAAACCACCTATCCAAATCCGGGTCGGCCAGGGATTTACCGAACTCGTCAAGGGGGACGCGAGCGACGCCGGGCCACTTGCCGTATTGTATGGGTGCGGCCTCCGGCGGTGGTGAAGTAGAAACGGTAACCATAAAATGAAACCTTGCTATGCGGCGTCCTGGGAGTAGTCCCACGAGCGGATCTTGTGGGGCGATACCTTGATGTAGGCGGCGCCGGGGCGCGGCTTGGTGGGCAGGTCGGCGTCTGCGACGCCGCGCAGTCTGGCGGCCTCGCGAGCGTAGTGGAGGAACTCGTCGGGGTCGTCAATCACGGTGGCGTTGCCCTGGATCATGACGCCCCTGATGTCCTGGCGTGTGCTGCCGCTCTCGATCATCAGGCTGACCTGCGGGTTGTAGCGGATGTTCCTGATCTTGAGGGTGTTGTTGCGAACGCCCAGCAGTACGTCATCCCCCAACCGGAAATAACCGGTGGGCACGGTGTGGGGAAAACCGTCGGGGCCGACGGTGGTGAGGGCGATCCAGCCGGGTTTGCTGTCCAGGAAGTCGTGGGCTTCCTGCGGTGTCATGGGGCGAGGCATGCGAGCAGTCTCCGTAAATGTTGGAACGGTAGGGGCGAATAATCATTCGCCCCTACAAGGGTGATGCCGGGGGCGCCGCGAGACTGTCCTAAAAAGCGCGTGGCGGCAGGATGCGGCGGTACACCCCGGGGGAGCCGTGGGCGTGCCCATAGCTGCCGCCGATGTACTCGTGCATGCGGTCCTGCTTGCGCTGGTTCTCCCACGCGACGGTTTCCGGAACCTTTTCGTGCTCGAACTCGTACATGGTGAGGTACTTGGGCCAGCCCTCCACCACGTGGTACCGACGGACGTGCAGGCAACCGGGGATCTGCAGGTTGGCCGGGGTGCGCTCGTTGTCGTAGTACCAGTTGTACTTTTCCTCGATGTCGGCGGGCACGTCCATGCGGCCGATCTGGAGGGCCGGGGCCATGCCGCGGCCGAGGGTGTTCGAGTCGATCTCGGCGGGGTAGATCTGGGTGCAGACCAGGCGCTGGGTGCCGCGTCCCACCACGTTGGGGGACATGCGCTTGGTCCAGTCGGTGGGGTTTTCGCTCATGTGCCGGTACTCGGGGGTCCGCAGGGCATCCACCGACTCGAGTTCGTACACGGCGAGATAGCGGGGACCACCGCGCAGGGCCTCGTAGCGTGCGGCGTTCAGGAATCCTGGGGCGCTGAGCCGCTCGGGGACGTGTTCTTCGTTGTACCAGGCGTTGAATTCGGCGTCGTGCTCCACGTCCACATCGGCGTACACCACCAAGAGGGCGGTACCTTTTTTCGTAACCATATTGCCACCTCCGCGTGCGGCGTCATTAAAGCATAATTCGGGGAGTGTTGGGGAAATTGGCCGCTCAACGCCAACGGCTTGGGAGGTGGTATATTTGGCCGAGAGCGAATTACTGCAATGGGATACGTGATCTGCGATGGGCGTTTTTTCGGCGACCGTGTCAATAAGCAACCTCGAAGGCGGCGACCAGGCCGAAGCGACGGCGTTGGTTGACACCGGAGCGTCGGACTCCATGTTCCCCGCCTCCCTTCTGGAACGACTGCACGTGCGTCCGCGTTCACAGGTCGACTACGTCCTGGCCGATGGCAGTGAAGTGTCCTACGGGCGTGGTCAAGCGCGCATCGTCATCGACAACAGGGACGGAATCTGTCCGGTGATTTTCGGTCCGGAGGGCGCCGACAACTGCCTCATTGGCGCGACCACGCTCCAGATCTTGATGTTCTCAGTGGATTCGACCAATGAAACGCTGGTGGCAACCACCAGGGGCAGGCTGGGCTACGGCGGCAATCTGTGAATCCGGGATCACGATAGGCAGTCCGCTCGCGGTTCGACAGGCTCACCATGAGCGGATTGGTTGAGAGACGACCGGAGGAGCCTACACATACAGGGGTGAGACAAAATGCCGAGAGTTACGATCAATATTGCGGAACCGGAGGGGCAGGCGTTGATGGGGTCGGTGTGGCGATTCGCTACGGGATACATTCCCGGGGAGGAGAACGGTGGCCTGGTGTTCGAGCAGACGGGCGGCAGTCCGGCGCGGCTCCCCGACTACGACGATTCGGGATGGGAGATCTGCACCGATCTTCCCGGGCGGGTTTCCGGAGGGTTCACGTTTGCCTGGTACCGGACCACCATCACCATCCCTGAGACAGTGGACGGGCATCCCACCAACGGGATGCGGGTGCAGTTCGAGACGTGCGTGGACGACCACGGGGAAATCTGGATCGACGGCGAGTGCAACCGGGAGCGCGGGACGGTGCAGGGATTCAACGTGTCACAGCGCACACCGGTGACCGCGGACGCTCAGCCGGGGAACCAGCACACCATCGCCGTCCTGGCGATCAACGGGCCGATAGGCGACCCGTTCGGGACGGTGTTCGTGCGGTACGCGCAGTTGGGGTTTGAATTCTAGAGCGCAACCAACGGGGCAGGGACGGGTTCCAAACCCGCCCCTGCGATTTGACCCGGAACCCGTCGACGATACGCAAGGGGGTTTGTGATGGCTGCTGTTGACTATTCCGTGCTGGACAACCCCCGGGCGTCGGGGATGTCGTTCTACCCGCAGCGGCACTGGACGGAGACGCCGGTCGGCGCGGTGGACTGCGCGATCACCGTGGACGACGGGGTGCAGTTGTCCGCACGGTTCTTCCCGGTGGGAAGGGAGAATCCAACGGTGCTGTTCTTCTATGGCAACGGGGAGACGGCGGCCGGCTACGACAGCATTGCGCCGCTCTACAACCGCGTCGGGGCGAACTTCTTCGTGGCGGATTACCGTGGCTACGGCGCGTCGGGCGGCTCGCCGGCGTTCACGCTGATGCTGTCGGACGCCGTCAAGGTGCTGGACTGGCTGCAATCGACGCTGGGTGAGAACGATTTCACCGGGCCGATGTTCGTGATGGGTCGTTCGATGGGTCGGCACTCGGCGTTTGAGCTGGCGGTGGAGGCGGCGGACCGCATCGACGGGGTGATCATAGAGAGCGGCCGTCCGAACCTGGCGCGGTTCACGATCGGGATGGATGAATCGGAAGCGCAGGCGCTGGAAGACGCCTACCATGCCAAGGCGCACTCCATCAGCATCCCCACGCTGGTGATACACGGGGAACAGGACGAGTTGGCGCCGGTGCAGGACGCCATGTCCATGCACGAAAACATCGTTTCCGAGGAAAAGCGCCTGCTGGTCATCCCCGGCGCGGGCCACAACGACCTGATGTATGTGGGAATACGGCAGTATTTCGAGGCAATACGCCGGTTCGTGGTGCAGTATGGCGGGGTGGGGGAGAGGGAATAAGCGGATAGGTCAGAACCTGTCTCGCACCGGGTCGTTGGATTCCTGCTAGCAGAGGAGCGAGGGGCGGTGGTTGGGTCCGAGAGCGGCTTGTTCCAGGGCAGGGTCTGGCAGCGCATCAAGCTCCGACCCCCAATGCGCCGGCTAAAGACGCAGCACATTGACCGGTATCAGGCGTCCCGATACTGGGTCCACCGCCAGGAGGGCGTCTTCCAGGGCAATTACTCCGAGCAGGCTGGGTTCGCCGGCCTCCGCGAATATGACCGGCGTAGGGAATTCCCTCCCTTCCAACCTTATGGTCGTCCTGCCGACATCCACCGGCGCCACGCTCCCGTCGGCCAGCTCAGACTGGGCTGAACGTTCAATAGGCACTCCCAGCCTGTGCAACAGTTCGCGGGGAACCGATGTGAAGGTTGATCCGGTGTCCACCGTGACCTCCACATCCTCGAACCGATGCTCCTGAGGGTCTCCAACACCGATGGTCACCGTGACCGTTCCCATTTTTCCCCCGATTTGTCACTGCCAGATATTGTTGGCGGGTTTAGCAGTTGGACCACCCGGATTCCAGTTTCTCGTGCTTGGCGGATTGTGTCCGTTCCGAAGTGTCACGCTACCGGCACACGATACCAGGAACAGGCTGGCACTCTCCCTGTGGCGGCGGGTTCGCGAAGCTGGGCCGGTGGGACGGATAGTGGCCGCCGTGCACGCTACTCCACCGCCACCTCCCGCCCCTGGTCGGAGGCGGCCTGGATGGCGTCGATGAAGCGGTGGAGGCGCACGGCCTCGGCGAAGTCGGGCTGGCAGTCGGCGCCGGTGCGGATGGACTCGCCGAACTGGTAATACATCTGGCCGACGCAGTAGGGCGCTCCGCGGGGCATACCCTCCAGCACGTAAGTGTAGCGGGCAGGTATCTCCAGGTCGTCCAGCCGGTTGCTGCCTTGGGCTCCCTGCAGGCTGACGCCCTCGTGGTTGGGCGTGTCGTCGGAGGTGGCGACCAGCGTGCCCTCGCGCCCGTGGATCTCCATGAGGTAGCCGCTGTCCACCCAGGGGTTGCTGGCGACGTGGGCGGACGCGACGGCTCCGTTGGCCAGTCGGCCGCTGATCAGGACGTTGTCGGGGGACGTGACGTCAACCATTTGGTTGGTGTCGGTCTCGAACCACTGGGTGGCCTGGGTGCTGACCACGGTGGAGACGTGGCTGAAATCGCCGACGACCATGCGCAGGACGTCGATGGTGTGGCCGAACGTGATGGTGAGGGTATGGGCCCCAAGCTCGCGGTCGCGCTGCCAGGTGCGGTCGGACTGGCGCGTCAGCGAACCGCCGGAAATGCGGCGGACGTGGCAGGACATGACCTCGCCAACGTAGCCATCGGTGACCAGATCCCTGAGGTACAGCAAGGCGGGGTTGGCGCGGGCCTGGAGTCCGACCATGTTGCGGACGCCGGCGGCCTGGGCGAGATCGGCCATCTCCTGGGCCTCGGCGGTGGTGCGGCCCAGGGGCCACTCGGTGTACACGTGCTTGCCGGCGTTGATGGCGGCGACGGTGGGCTCGTAGTGGTTGGGCACGCGCAGGCTGACGGCCACGGCGTCGATGTCGGGGTGGGCCAGCATCTTGTGGTAGTCGTCGAAGGCAAGGCGCGCGCCGAACATCTGCCGCGACTCCTCGGCGCTCTCCATGCGGGTGGTGCAGACGGCGGTGAGTTCGTACTCGGGGCTGGCGACGACGGCCGGCAGGTGGGACCGGACGGCCCAGCCGCGGTGGATGTTTGCGCCAATGATGCCGAGGCGAATCTTGTCGGCCATTATGATGCTCCTGTAGTGGGTTTGCGCGCATCGTAGCACAGGGGACTGATGGAACATCGTCACGGATGAACAGGATGGACACGATTGATTTTGGGATCGGACGGATGCCGGCGTGTGCTAGGATTGGGCAGATCACACGGGTATGGAGGCGCTGTTATGCCGTACGGAGACAATGACTGGCTGGCCCTGACGACGGAGGAGACGCTGGAACCGGAGCTGCCCATCTGCGACGCGCACCACCACTTCTGGGACTTCCGGTCGGAGCGCGTGCCGTATCAACGGTATTTGCTGCCCGAGCTTGCGGCAGACATCAACAGCGGGCACAACGTGCGCTCGACGGTGTTCCTGGAGGCGCGGTCGATGTATCGCCCGGGCGGGCCGGAGGAGCTGCGGCCCGTCGGCGAGGTGGAGTTCGTGCAGGGGTTGGCGGCGGCCAGCGACACGGGGCTGTACGGCCCGGGCAAGGCGGCGGCGGCCATCGTCGGACACGCCAACCTGAACTTGGGCGCAGACGTGGCGCGGGTGCTGGACGCATTACAGGCGGCGAGTCCGAACCGGTTCCGGGGCATCCGCCACAACACGAGCTGGGACCCGCATCCGGAGGTGGAGAGCCGCAGCTTCGACGGGCAGTTGCAGTCCGCCGATTTCCGGGCCGGCGCGCAGGTGCTGGCGAGCCGGGGCCTAGCCTATGACAACGTGGTGTACTTCCCGCAGTTGGGCGAACTGGCGGACTTCGCGCGGTCGGTGCCGGATTTGACCATCGTGTCCAACCACATCGGAGGGCTCATGCGCATCGGCCCTTACGCCGGCCGGGACGACGAGGTGATGCCGGCATGGCGGGACGGGATCGCCAGGCTGGCGGAGTGTCCCAACGTGGTGATGAAGCTGGGCGGCGTGGGCCAGCCCCGCTACGGGTTCGACTGGCACCTGCGGGACCGGCCGATCGGGTCGGAGGAGCTGGCCGACGCGATGGCGCCGCTGATGAACTACTGCATCGAGCAGTTCGGGCCGGACCGTTGCCTGTTCGAGAGCAACTTCCCGCCGGACAAGGTGTCGTACTCGTACAACGTGATGTACAACGCGTTCAAGCGGATGACGGCTGGCTATTCGGCGTCGGAGCGGGCGGCGATGTTCCACGACAACGCGGCGCGGGTTTACGGGATTGAGTATGGGGAGTGATCGCTGACCGGGGGATTATTCGCATGGATGCACAGGATTGCCAGGATGGAATTTGGGATTTGGGGGCCTTGCACAAAATGAGGGTTTGGGTCCCACGCATCCCCGTTTTGAACAAAAATCTTCAGCCAACGTCCCACAACCCACGATGGTTTCACCAAGCTTGCAGACCAGGTTGACCCCTCTCTCCTCTCGTAAATATCATCGAACATCAACGCCATGGCAGGAGATTGGATACCCATGACCGCCAACCCTGAAACCCTCGCGAAAATCACCAGCATCATCCGCTCCGAAGCACCTAAGTACCTGACCGCCGACTTCGCCATCCACGACGTGACGGCGGAAAACCTACCCGGCCCAGACGACGAGGACTACGTCCACATCAGGGTCATCCTCGAAGACGACCACCCGAAACTGAACGCGCAAGTGCTGCTGCGATTCCGCAGCAGCATGGGCGACCTGTTCGAGGAGTCCGGGATCCCCCATACCCCCAACATCTCCTACACCGACCGGAGTGACGTGCCCGCATGACCACACCCGCCAGACCGATGCCGGCCCCCATCGATTGGGCCAACCTCATCCAGGCGGGAAGAGACCTCCTCAACCCCCAGCAATCCGGACAGCCGCCCACCCACGAGCACGTCCGGCGAGCGGCGAGCAACGCGTACTACGCCATGTTCCACTCCCTGGCTCAAAGCAACGCCACGGCCCTGGTCGGTCCTCTCACCAACCCGACCACCGCCGCAGCGTGGTCCCGGATCTACCGTGGTCTTGACCACACCACCGCCCGACGGGAACTCCAGAGGAACCGCCAGGAACTCTCCTTTCGAGCCAGAAATTTCGCCGATACCTTCAGAGATATGCAAGAGCGCCGTCACTCAGCCGACTACGACCCCAACGTCGTCATTGCCACCAACGACAGCGCCATATACCTCGACAGGGCCGAATCGGCGATAGTGGGCTTTACGCTGATCGCACCTGACGAACGGGTCCACATCGCCACGCTGACACTGGTCAGGCCACGGTAACAGAGACCCGCGCCTCGCTGACTACACCGGGACGACCGCCTCAATCAGCAGCAACACTGTCGCACCTACTCTCGCGCTCTGCGCCAACAGCGAGCACACCACCGCAGTATTTGGTCAGGGATGAACGAATAATCGTATGAGAACCGATTTTTGTGCAAGGCCGCATTTGGGGTCAGTCCGGCGATTCCTCATAGCCGTAGGATGTAGGCGACATCACCAGTTTTATCGGATTCCCGGCCCGGTAGCGGTTGTTTGGATCTGACAAACGGTCTCGGATGCGATCGACTGATTCAGCCGGCGTTCGCTCTGTGTAGTAGACGCTAACGACGGCTTCGTTTGGGATGCGGAGCAAATTTATTGGTTGGCCGAGCGGGTCGGTTTGGCCAGTACCGATGGTTTTGTCCAACTCAACGATGAGGCGCCATTCGTTTTCGTAGGACCAGTGGTGGCTTTTCACGGATAGGTAAGGGGGTAAATGCGGCCACCGTATGGCCAAGATGCTTGGATCGGGTATTGGTGGTAGCCGGTCGGCGTATTTGACCTCTCCCAAATTACCCATTTGACTGGCGAGTATGTGGAGTTCCTCCACGTCATAGCCAATAGCAAAACCCGCACCGTCGGCGGTGTAGTGAGACCACATGAGAGGGTGATCATATTGGGTTGCGAAAGATACGACACCGAACTTCGTTGACAATTGCTCGGCGAATAATTGGCGAGTAAAGAGGCTTCCATAACGGCGCCTTGCCAGACTCACATCATCTTCCGTAACAGGTTTACTCTCGTTAATCTCACTCAGAGCCTCAGCCAATAAACGGTTCTCCTTACTTTCGCCTCGGATGGTGTACAAGGAATCCACAGCACACTCGAATGGGTCGTTGAGGGCTGCGGGTTGAGTGGCGCGGAGGGTTCCATCGCCGACCTCTGGGATGCACGTTAAGGCTCTGTCGGCAGTAACGTATTTGTAAAGGGTTTTTGGAGTTTCCATGGATTAAGTCTATGCCAGAGGCGTTTGTATGGGAAATCTCCCTCTCGCATAAAGGGAGAGGGGATTTTGTAACCGCTCAGCCGTGGTAGAACCCCGGTGCCGAGCGGTCGGTGGGGTCCTCGCCTTGCGACAGGTATTTCTGGCGGAGGCGATCCCAGAGGTAGAGGCGTTCCCACTTGGGTTCCCGCTCGTAGTGTTGGTGCTCATCGAGGTGGGGGTTGGGCAGGAGGACGGTGATCTGCTGCTGGTCGCCGCCGTTGAAGAGGCGCAGGCCCCACGAGGTGGGCTGCCGGTCGGGGTTGAGGCGGCGGTAGAGTTCGGCGCGGGCGGTGCGGCGCAGACGGGCGACTTCGGGCGGGGCCGACTTATGCTCGCCGATGCAGACGTGAAGGTGCCACTCCTGGAAGTCCACGGTGAGGTAGCCATCGAGGAACCCGATGCGAGGCTCACGCGGGGGCTTGATTTCCCAGACTGCGCCGGGGATCAGCATCCCGATTCGGATGCGCTCCCATTCGGCAAGGCAGTCGTTGAGTATGCCGTAAAGCGTGTCCTGGTCAGTGGGAATGGGAAACAGTTCGTAAGTGCCATCCATCTGCTGGATGATTTCGCCGCGGGGGTGAGGCTTGGCGGTGGTCATGGCGTGGCTCCGGGGTGAGTGTGCGTTGGGACAAGGCTGGCGGGATGGTGGTAATGTACTACAACGGAGGGCGGCGACGAGTCGTCAAGCGCCCTGCGACGACAACCGCGCTCCCTGTTGCCAAAGGGCGGTACCGACAGATTTCGTAATTGCTGGTATAATAACCGTCGCGTGTGTGCCATGCGGCGTTGCTATCCGACGCCGTTTATGATGTATAACCTTGCCACGCGACGTGTATTCGTTTGAAACCGCCCACAAGATGGGCCCAGGAGTTTTCCGTATGACGTTGACCAAGATTGCCCCGCAAAACCTCCGCACCCCCGGACCGACGCCCATCCCCGACGAGATCGTCGAGGAGATGTCGCTGCCCATGATCAACCACCGGGGGCCCGAGTTCAAGGAGCTGATCGAGGCCACGACCGAGGGGCTGAAGCAGGTCTTCATGACCACTGACGACCTGTATATCCTCACGGCCAGCGGGACCGGAGCGCTGGAAGCCGCCGTGGTGAACACGCTGTCGCCGGGCGACCGGGTGATCGCCTGCACCGCCGGCGCCTTTGGCGACCGCTTCGTGCAGATCGCCGAGACCTACGGCGCCGACGTGCTGCGGATGGACTTCGAGTGGGGCGACGCCATCGATGCCGAGGCCATCCGCGCCGAATTGCAGAAGGACCCGTCCATCAAGGCCGTGCTGGTCACCCACAACGAGACCTCCACCGGCGTCACCCACGACCTGGAGTCCATCGCCCGCGTGGTCAAGGGCGAGTTCGACAAGCTGTTGCTGGTGGACGCGGTGAGCAGCCTGGGCTGCCTGCCGCTGCCCGTGGACGGCTGGAACTGCGACCTGGTGGCCACCGGCTCGCAGAAGGGCTTCATGATCCCGCCGGGGCTTGCCTTCATCAGCATCAGCCAGCGCGGCTGGGAGGCTTACCAGGACGCCAAGATGCCCCGGTTCTACTTCGACCTGATGGCCGCCGAGCGCTCGCTGTCGCGCGGCCAGACGCCGTGGACGCCCAACG
>JAJDXU010000226.1 GCA_022823105.1 Dehalococcoidia bacterium | reverse complement strand
TGTTGGGGGTTTTGGGTTTTTTTGGGTAACCCGGCGGTTTGCTTTAATTTGCGGTTATTTGGCGGGGGGGGTGGGGGGGGTTGGGGGGGGCGATTGGGGGCGGCGAGGGCGATTTTGGTGGCGATATGTACGGTTTTGTCGGGCTTTTGGGGGGATTTGGGGGAGCGGCGTTGGGGGTTGGGTGTTGGGATGTGGGCAGTGTTTGGACGTGGAGATTGGGATAGCTCGCAGGATGGCTCGGGAGATGGCGACGGGACGGATTTGAGGCGCCAGATATACATGGTAAAGACGGGTGAGGTGTAGAGGAAAGGGGGAAGTGTCATTGGCAGCGGGAAAGTGCGGAGGGGGATTTCCCGGAGAATCGAAATATCCTGGGCACGCGAGCACGGACTTCGGCGCATTGATCACTGGGAGGGACCCGGCGGCGTTTCACGCCATCGCCGCTGGGCTACTCCGTGGCGTGGGGATGGTGGGAGTGCTAGAATGTTGACGCACATCAATTCGGGTTGGGAGGGTATAGCCATGAGCACGTCATCATCTTCGGAGTCGCGCCGCAAGCGGGTCTATACCAAGTACGGGGACCAGGGCGAGACCAGCCTGCTCTACGGCGGCAGGGTATCCAAGGCCAACCCGCACACCGAGGCATACGGCATCACTGACGAGGCGGTCAGCCTGATGGGTTTGGCCCGGGCCCTCACCGACGATGACAAGGTCAAGAACATCCTGCGCGACCTGCAACGCGAGCTGTTCACCGTGGCGGCCGAGCTGGCCACCGACCCCGAGAAGTACGACCTGTTCCACCAGCACTTCAGGCCCGTTACCGAGGAGATGGTGGACAACCTGGAAGAGACCATAGACGAGCTGGAGACTCACTTCCAGATGCCCCAGGTGTTCATCCTGCCCGGCGGCACCCCGTCGTCGTCGGCCATGGACTCGGCACGCACCGTGATCCGGACGGCGGAGCGTCGCGTGGTGGCGCTGTCGGAGGCCGGCGGGCTGACCAACCCGTTGATCCTGGCCTACCTGAACCGGCTGGGCGACCTGCTTTTTGTGCTGGCCCGATACCACGACCGGGAGATTCCCATCGAGCGGGCAACCGGCGACCGGGTCTGATCGGGCGATGGTCTCATCCAATAGCCCGAACATCGTCATCATCGACTATGAATCGGGCAACCTGCGCAGCGTCGCCCGCGCGGTGGAGCGAGCCGGAGTAACGCCCGCCGTTACCTCGAATCCTGCGGCCCTCGACGAAGCGGACGGCGTGATCCTGCCGGGAGTGGGATCGGGACCCGCCGCCATGGGCGCGCTGCAATCGCGCGGACTGGTGCGACCCCTTCTGGACTACATTGCGGGCGGGCGACCCTTCCTCGGCGTGTGCCTGGGCCTGCAACTGCTGCTGGACGCAACCGACGAGGGCGACGCCGACTGCCTGGGGCTGGTGCCGGGGCGGGTGCGGCGACTGCCCGATGGCCTCAAGGTGCCCCACATGGGCTGGAACACCGTGCGCTTCCAGCGGGAGCATCCGCTGTGGGACGGCATTCCGCAGGACAGCCACTTCTACTTCGTGCACAGCTACTACGCCGACCCCGAAGAGGGCAGCGACGTGGCCGGCCTCACTGAGTACGGCGTTCCCTTCTGCAGCATCTACGCGCGCGACAACGTGGTGGCGACCCAGTTCCATCCGGAGAAGAGCGGCGAGACCGGCCTGCGCATCTACGCCAACTTTGTGCGGCAGGTGGCTGCCGGCATACCAGTTCAGTAAGGAGGGCTCAACAATGACCGCTACAATCGCTGATGCCCAGGCACTCGTAGCGAAGGGAAAGGAAACGTACGAAACCAAGATTCGCCGTCTGGTCGAACCGCAAGAAACGGGCAAGTTTCTAGCTCTTGACGTTACGACTGGCGACTACGAAATACATCCCACCAGTCTCGGAATAGCATCCGAGCAACTACGGGCGCGGCACCCTGAAGCAATCATACACAGCGTCAGAATTGGTCACTCTACGGTGTATCGGTTCCATACTTTGGCAAAATCACACCAAGCGCAATGATTTACGGGAACATCAACGACAACTGGGACCTGGTTGTGCCAATGTGGATACTGGACGCCAATGAGCACGTCCACCGATTCGATGCCGTAGTGGACACTGGATTCAACGGCGAGCTTACATTGCCTATCCACCATATCAAGGAAATCCAGCTGGCGCCGGGCTTACCTGCTGACATCACAATGGCGAACGGCGCAACGGAAACTTTCGATGCGTATTTTGGAACACGCCTCTGGCGAGGCCAAAGGCGTGCCGTTCAAGTCGTTGAGACCGAAGGCACACCTTTAGTCGGCATCGGCCTGCTGTGGGACAGTCTGCTCACCGCCGAAATGACCGACCACGGCGCGGTTACCGTCGGGCCGCTGCCGGCCGGAGTATCCGGATAGACGCATGGAAATCATACCCGCAGGTTTTGAACGACCGTACGGGGCAATGCAGCTATGACGACGCCTGACATCGATTTTGAAAAACGCCGTGAGCTGGGCTGGAAGATCTACAACGAAAAGATCAAGCACCTGGTGGAGCCGCAGGAGAAGGGCAAATTCCTGGTGATC
>JAJDXU010000353.1 GCA_022823105.1 Dehalococcoidia bacterium | reverse complement strand
GCTGCTCTTCAATGAACAACGTCATTGAGCCTTCAAGGGCGTTCAAGCGCGTTTCAATGCCGGCCAATGGCTCTTCAATACCAGCGGGCGGCGCTGCTTGCGTGGTCATGGTTTTGCCTCGGCACTACGGTCGGCAGCGGTTGGACAATCGCCACCGACCGTTGCACCCGTTGAGCTAACCGCCGTTCTGTTCCCAGAGTTCCTCCAGGATGGCTCCGGGGGACATGGGAAGCTGCTCCATGCGCACGCCGATGGCGTTATGGATGGCGTTGGCGACGGCTGCCATGGGCGGGACGATGGGCACTTCGCCGACGCCGCGCACTCCGTACGGATGGCCGGGGTTGGCCTTCTCCACGATGACGGTGTCGATCATGGGCAGGTCGAGACTGGTGGGCATCCGGTAGTCCAGGAAGCTGGAGTTCACCATGTCGCCCGAATCGCTCATGTAGTATTCCTCGTTCAGCGCCCAGCCGATTCCCTGGACCACGCCTCCCTGCATCTGGCCCTCGACGTAGCTGGGGTGAATTGCCTTGCCGGCGTCCTGAACGGCGGTGTAGCGGAGGATCTCCACCTTGCCGGTGTCGGGGTCGACCTCGACGTCGACGAGGTGGGTGCCGAAAGCGCCACCCTCTCCGCCGGGGCTGACGCTGACCTGGGCGGAGATCGGCCCGCCGGTGCGGCCCAACTGCGAAGCCAGTTCCTTGAAGGACATCTGCAGGTCCTCGTCGGAGTTGTGCGCAAAGATCCCGTCGGTCAGGTCTATTTCAGAGGCATCCTTCTCCCAGATCTGGGCGGCGCGCTCGATCATCTTCGTCTTGATTTCCTGGGCGCACTCGTACGCGGCCCAGCCGGTGGCGAAGGTGGTGCGGCTACCGCCGGTGAGGAAGGTGTAGCCAACGGAGTCGGTGTCCGCCACGCTGGGGCGAACGTCCTCTGCCGGGATGCCCAGGACCTCGGCGGCCTGCATGGCGATGGAGGCGCGGGAACCGCCGATGTCCGTCGAGCCTTCCACCAGGCCGATGGTGCCGTCGGCGTTGACGCTGATGCTGGCGCTGGACGCCAGGCCGATATTCATCCAGTACCCGCTGGCAACGCCCCGGCCGCGGTTGGGGCCGGACAACTCGGATTTGTAGTGGTCGGAATCGCGGGCCGCCTCAAGAGTCTCGATGTTGCCGATCACGCGGAACTGCGGGCCGTCGACCCTGCGGCTGCCCTCCTTGCTGGCGTTCTTGAGCCGGAACTCCAGCGGGTCCATACCGCACTTGGCGGCCAGTTCGTCCACGACCTGCTCGCCGCCGAAGGCGGATATCGGCGCTCCAGGCGCGCGGTAGGCGAAGGAACGCGGCTTGTTGGTGACCACGTCGTAGCCCTCGACGCGCTGATTTTCCAGATCATACGGCGCGAATACGCACTGGGCGCCCGCGCTGACGGGGGACGCGCCCGGGAACGCGCCGGCCTCGTAGATGAGCACTGCGTCGGCCGCTACCAGCGTACCATCCTTCTTGGCGCCCATCTTGATCTTCACGTGGGCGCCCGCGGTGGGTCCGGTGGCCTCAAAGGTCTCGGTGCGGCTCATCTGCATCTTGACCGGCCGGCCGGTCTTCTTGGAAAGCAGCGCGGCCACGGGCTCCAGGTAGATCGGAATCTTGCCCCCGAATCCACCGCCGATTTCCATCGGGACCACCTTGATCTGGGACACGGGCACTTCCAGTACACCGGCCAGGGCGTCGCGGGCCACGAATGCGCCCTGCGTGCTCGTCCAGACCGTCAGATGGCCATCCGCGTTCCACAGAGCGGACGCATTCTGCGGTTCGATGTAACCCTGGTGGACGGTGCGGGTGTCAAACTCGCGTTCCACGATGAAGTCGGCTTCGCCGAAAGCCTTTTCGACGTCGCCCTGCTCGTGAACGAAGCGGTTGGAGACGTTGCTGTGCTTGTCGGTTTCTTCGCCGAACTCGGTGGTGGTCAGGTCTTCGTGCAGAAGCTCGGCGTCGTCTTTCATTGCGTCGAGGACGTTGCTGCTGGCGCTCAGGACCTCGTAGTCCACCTTGATCAGAGAGCACGCCTCTTCCGCGACGTGGGCAGAATCGGCGGCCACGCCGGCGATGGGGTGCCCGCGGAACAGGGCCTTGTCGCCGGCCAGGATATTGTAGCTGGCGGCGCGGGCCGACATCGGCGGGTTTTCCTTGCCGGCGATGGGCAGATCGGCGCCGGTAACCACGGCGCGGACACCGGGCAAAGCCTCGGCTGCGGAGGTGTCGATGGACTTGATGCGGGCATGGGCGTGGGGGCTGCGCAGGACCTTTCCGAACAGCATCCCGGACATTTCAAAGTCGGCCCCGTACTTGGCGCGCCCGGTGACCTTGTCGGCGCCATCATGACGGATGGGCCGAGTACCGACGACTTTGTAGTTGGTATTGGAAAGGACGATATTGGCCATGCGGCACCTCGCTATGAGTTTGAATTGCTCGAAAACGCATCCCGCCGGATACGTGGGTTGTTGCTCGAAAGCGGTATCAGATTGCGAGCGGATTTTAGCATAGCGCGGCGCGGTATCCCAACCCTGAGGCTGGTATGATCTCGCCCCATGCTCGATTCCATGCTGACCTCAGCCGTCGATTACCTCCGACAGCGCACCGCCTTCCCGGGGTGGACGGTAGAGTTGATGGTGTTTCTGGCGATTTCCACCCTGGCCAGATTCGCCGCCGCAGTTTGGAATGATACAATCCTGGAAGGGCAAACCCTGTGGGTAGCCACTGGGCTGCTTACGATAACCTGAGCGCTTACGCCGAAGATTCCATAATTCTGGCGTTGATTGCCACGATCATTACGGAGGTATCCATCATGGTTCTTGCCAGAAAGCGTATGCGTATCGAGCGCGAAGAAGGCCGCGAGGAAGGCAGAGAAGAAGGCCGCGCAGCAGGCCGCGAAGAAGTCAGGGCAGAGCTGGAACCGGTCATAAAGGACCTCCAGGAGCGCATCCGGCAGTTGGAAAACGGGCGCAACGACCCTGACCAGGCAGGAACCCGGGAGCCGTAGGCGTTGGGCCTATTCACGTGAGCGGGATAGGCGGTTGCCACCATTTGCCGGTGTCGTTGACGGTGATGGAGTCCACCCATTTGACCCAGTCGTACCCGCGCTTGTGGGGCTCGACCATGCGGGCGGGGAACCCGTGTCCGGGCGTCAGGGGGTTGCCATCCACTCGGCTGGCAAGCATCGCGCGTTCGGATTCGGCCAGCGAGTAACGGCGGAAGTAGCCGGTGCGGGAGCGGATGGTGACGCTGCCGGCGCCCGGTTTGGGTCGGGCACGGGCCAACAGTTCGGACATGGGAACGCCCTCCCACTCACGGGTGGTATGCCAGCCACCGGTGCAGTCCAGCGTGGCAGTGACGGCGTGGTCCCACGCCTGGAATTCCGTGATGTCCATTTCAAACGGCGCGGCCACGTGGCCGTCGATCTTGAGACGCCAGGCGTCGGGGTCGACGTAGGGAATGCGGTCGTTGAGCCACATGGTCACCGGGAAGTCCGGCCCGTCCTCGGGATAAGAGCCGGTGTAGCGACGGCGCGCGCCGGGTGCGTTGGAAAGGATGCCGGCCAACTCCGCGGTGCGCCAGAGCATCAGGCCGGCCAATGCCAAACCGCCGATGCGCAGCAGGTTGCGGCGGTCGGCGAGGTAGCGCGTCCGAAAACTGATGCGGTTGCGGAGAGAATGCCAGAGCAGCAGCGGTATCAGCATCCACGCCAGGTTCATGTGGATGGTCGTGCCGGAGAAACCCAGCCAGTAATAGCTGCCAAGGTGGCTCCAGGCCAGGCCCAACCCCAGAACCGTCAGCAATCCGGCCAGCAGGACCAGGGACCAGAGCATTTCGCGCCCGGACCGGCGCCAGTTGTAGCCCGACTTCAAAGAGCCCAGGATGTTGCGGGATTTCCAGACAAACAGGGCAAGGATCGAAAACCCGAAGATCCGGTGCAGATGCATCGCGGCGATCCACTCCGGGTTGTTGTGGGTCAGGCCGAGATAGCCGGTGACGAGTTCCGCTGCCACCAGGGCGATGAGGGCGATGTTGGCCCAGGGGAAACGCATGATTGCAGGTTAGCACGCGACGCATCAAACGCCGCCGTAACTCGGGAGCGTGGCGCCGGTCCGAGATGCCCGGCAATGTCCTGCCACGGCGGCAGACGGAGTTACAGTCCTGTGCAGACCATACGCGGCCCCTCGCCAGGCGGATGTGCCGCCAGGTCAGGGTGATATAGGGCGCCGGGCGCCCCTCTCCCCTGCAACATCCGCCAATGCCCGGCTTCGGCCTACTGCGCCGCGATCCAGTCGGCGACGCGTTCGCCGATCATGATGGCGGTGGCGTTGGTGTTGGCGCGGGTTACCTGGGGCATGATTGATGAGTCGGCGATCCAGAGGCCCTGCACGCCGCGCACGCGACACTGCTGGTCGGTTACGGCCATGGCATCGCCGTCGGGGCCGATGCGGCAGGTGCCGGATACGTGGCGGGACGTGCCGACGGTCTCGCGGATCCAGGCGTCCAGCGTGTCGTTGTCGGCCAGCACGTCGTCGGTGGGCGCGGTGCGGTGATCAATCACATCTTCGTAGGCGTCTGATTCCAGCATGTCGGCGGCGAGGCGCACGGCGTCGCGCATCCGGCGCATGTCGTTCTCGTTGTGGAAGTAGCGGTAGTTGATGGCAGGCTGCACCGTCGGGTCGGATGATTGCAGCCGCACCCAGCCGGAGCCGTCCGGCAGTTCCAGGGCGCAGGCGATGCGGGCAGTGCGGACGGGCAGATGCTCGCCGGTCATCACGTTGAAGATGCCCAGGGTGTGCAGCATCACGTCGCTGGGGTAGGACGGCGGCTCGGACGTTACGCGCAGACCCCAGCGCAAAGCGCCGGCGTTGGCGGTGAGCTGAACGTGGTCCTTGACGCGGAAGGTGACGTTGCCCATGGGGTGGTTGAAGAGGTTCTGGCCCACGCCGGGAGATTCATGCAGCACGGGGATGCCGAACTCGTCGAGCTGGTCGCGGGGGCCGATGCCCGAGAGCATGAGCATGTGAGGCGATTTCAGCGCGCCGGCGCTGAGGACCACCTGGTCGGCCTCGACGGTGAATATCTCGCCGCCGCTCTCGGCCTCAACCCCAACCGCTCGTGGTGAGCCCGTCGAACCATCTTCGAACAGGACCCGGCGGACGAACACGTTGCCCTTGACGTTCAGGTTGAGGCGGTGGCGCACGGGGTTCAGGTGCGTGATGGCCGTGCTCATGCGGACGCCGTCCCGGTTGTTCATGGGAATCGCGCCGATTCCGGGGGAGTCCGGGCCGTTCAGGTCGGGGTTGTAGGCATACCCCCGCTCCATGGCGGCGGCGTGGAAGGCTTTCTGCACGTCGGGCCAGGGCTCGTTCTCCCGGCGCACGATGGGGATGGGGCCGTCGCTGCCGTGAAAGTCGTCCTGGATGTCCTGGTCGGTCTCGGCCTTGCGGAAGAAGGGCAGCACCTTGGTGTAGGACCACTCCTCGTTGCCGAAGGATTCCCAGCGCTCGAAGTCCTCGGGCAGGCCGCGAAGGTACACCTGGCCGTTGATGGAGCCGGAGCCGCCGATGACCTTGCCCTGGGCGATGTTGATCTCGCCCTGCTGGTCGTTGATGACGCCGCGCAGGTTCCAGGATACGGGTGAGCCGGGCTGCTCGCCCTCGCTGGAGTAGCCGTCGCGCACCGCGTCGGGCAGGTGCTCGGCGTTGGGGTAGTCCTGCCCGGCCTCGAGCAGCAGGACGGAGCGGTTGGGGTCCTCGGACAGGCGGCTGGCGACCACGGAACCGGCGGAGCCGCTGCCAACCACGATAACGTCGTATTTCATGATGCAGTCCCTTCCTTGCGATATGGGATCCTTGCGATATGGGATGCCCGATTTTACACCCACGCGTGGCGCGACTCTCTACGGAGCGACGGCTCCGCTTCAGATGTTCCTCTGTCGCCGCGCATCCGCGCCGACCGGTGACGGCGTAGAATGGAGGTGAATCGATGCGCACCGACGGGAGTGAACGTTGCGCAATGCGCGCACGCCCGGGAGCCTACCGGCGATGAACTTTACCCGTGCGATAACGACCTGCCTGCGAAAGTACGTTGTGTTCAGCGGGCGCGCCACCCGCGCCGAGTTTTGGTGGTGGATGCTGGCTGTGACCATCGGCAGCGTTGTGTTGAGCATCGTGGACGCCGTGATCAGCGCTGCGACGGGCGGAAAGTTCGAAGAAGTCCTGTCGACCATATTTTCCCTGGCCGTGCTGTTGCCCAACCTGGCGGTCACTTCGCGCCGGCTGCACGACATCGGTAAATCCGGATGGTGGCAATTGGCCTGGATACTGGTGGTTTCAGGAGTCTGGGCCACGCTCGTTGTCGTGGTGATATTGTCGCTGAGGCAATTCTTCGTAAACTGGACACCTGATGAAACCCTTGGGTCACTCACCTTCGCCTCGATCTTGCCGGCGATACTGGGATTGATCTTTGCCGTGTTGGTAACCATTGTCATGATCGTCTGGGGGATAATCTGGCTGGCCCGGCAGGGAGAGACCGGCCCCAACCGCTACGGACCGGACCCCAGGGCTACGTGAGACATACACTGAACACGGCGGCTTGTGATAACGCCGCGTCGATTCCGGAGGGATGAAACGCCATGCCGACCGTCCCGCAGTAGTTTCTCCGCTTTTTTGCGAGGAGCGAAATGCGCCCCTGGCGAATTCGCTATGAAAGTTCGAGCGAAAACGGATACGCGTGAGTGACACTTCCCCCCTTGTCCTTAATCTCCGTCCATCCTTACCATTCAACTATCCAACCGCCCGTATCCAACGCAACGCCCAACCCCGTGCCGGTGATAAGCCCAACTCCAAACGCCACTCCCCTAATCCTCCCATCGGCCTGCCAAAACCATGAATATCGCCCCCAAAACCGCACTTTCCGCCCCCATTCCACCCCCACCGCCCACCCCGCCGTCCTACTCAAATGAGCCGAAATGAGCGGATATGAGCGGGATTTCTCAAAATCCCCGCCACCTTGACCCAATCCCTGGTCCCGCCGCAGGTCCGCCTCTGGCAGTTCCATCCCGTTGTTGCCCCACGCCTGCCAGTGTGTCATAGCAGGGCGAACGTAGTCCGCCAGTGGTGGACTCGCAATCACGGTTCTGGCGAAACTGGGTACGCATGAGTTATTGCGAGCAATCCTTCAACGCGCCATCTGACCGCCGAAACACAGATGGTACAATCGCTGCGACTGGAGATATGTGATGGCTACGCCCAAATCACCCAGGTCCGCCCCGATGCTGCCCTACCAACGCGGTGGGGAGATTGACTATGCCGGGCTGGAATTTGATCCGGACGTAAAGAACATCACGGAAGACTCGATGGAACAGAACCTGGAACTCGTGGAAATCCTTGGCCTGTTCCGCGCCCGGTTCACCGACTTCAACGAGCGCCCCGACGTGTTCCTGGATAACGAGACCTTCATCTGCTACGACCCGGGCAACCTGAACGTCCGCATCGCGCCGGACATCTATCTGGCCTTCGGTGTCGACGCCCGCGCCATCCGACCCCGCAAGCTGTACCTGCCGTGGGAGGTGGGCAAGCCGCCGGACTTTGCGCTGGAAATCGCGTCAGCGAGTACCGCCAACGTGGACGTTACCCGCAAGCCGGAGATATATGCCGCTATCGGGGTACCGGAATTCTGGCGCTTTGATCCCGGCGGTGGGCGGTATTACGGTGAACCATTGTGGGGAGGCGAATTGGTCAATGGAACCTACCAGTCGTTGCCAACCACCACGGAGCCCGACGGCATCCTGAAAATCTACAGTCCGCTCCTGGAAGTGAGCCTGTGCTGGGATGACGGCTGGCCGCGAGTGTACGATCCGGCAACCGGAACCTACGACCGGGATTGGCGGGCGGAACGGGCCTACGCCGTTGCCGTGACAGACCAGCGCGACGCAGCCCGCGCAGAACGGGATACAGCTTTAGCTGAGAACGAACGGCTACGGGATTTGTTGCGCCGGCAGAACGGCGAAGAGGACGAGGGCCAAGGAGATACGACCGCATGCTGACCGACCCGCAGGAATTTCTGCGTTTCTTCTTTTCGATACACCGCCGCACGTTGCGGGACATACAGGCGTTGCCGCCGGAGGCGCAGAACTGGACGCCGCCGATGGGCGAGGGCGAAAAGTCGTGGAGCATCAACCAGATCGTGCACCACATCTGCGAGTCGCGGATGTACTTCGCCCGGGCGTATCGCAACGAGGGCTGGCTGTACGACTGGGATGTGCCCAGCACCGAGCAGCAATCGCAATGGCTGCCGGCGCTGGAAGAATCGTACGCCGAGTTCCACCGTCGGCTGGACGGCACGCCGGCGGAGTGGCTCAACCGGCGCATCAAGATGATCGACACCGACGGCACACTGAGCGGGTGGCGACTTCTGATGATGCTGATCGAGCACGAGGTGCACCACCGGTCGCAGATTGACACCTACTCCGGCCTGAACGGATGGGACGTGCCGCAGATCTACGGGCGCACCCGGGAGCAGATCGACGAGTTGCAGGAGGAGCAGCGAGCCGCGGGCGACCGCTCGTCCTGAGCAAGTCGAAGGGACGAAACCAGGACGCCTCCCCAAGATACGCCAAGCTCACCACGAGCGGCGCTGGACTCCGGTGAATCGGCGAGCCGTCAGTTGCGCAGCCTGACTCCGGACAACCCCGGCCCGCCGTAGAACGGCACCCCGCGTTCAATTCCAAGCAGAGCGCTCAGGGCGCCGCTCCGGGTTCGCATGACCGCCCGAGACACGCGGCTCGAATCGTCGCTGGCCAGGTAGAAAACGGAAGCCGGGATCCCAAACGCGATCACCAGCCCGCCCAGGCCAACGCCGAGCAGGATGAGCGCCACCGTGCCGAAGCCGTCAATCAGGGGCGGCATCTCCAGGCGCGCCATGACCAGCATCAGCAGTTTCATGGCTGCGCCCCACGCCGTGATGGTGAGAAGCAGGCAAACGGCCAGGGCGTAGAGCAGCCCGATGACCCTGCAATTGGGCGCGGGAGTCTCGTGTGTGTCGCGATCAATTCCCCGCTGCTGCAGTACACGGCGGCCGTACCGGTTCAATCGCCGGGCGACAAACGAAGCGGAGCATTGCAGCACGGTTGCTGCTCCGAAGAGGCAGATCACCAGCACGCCCGCGATGAAGGGCCACTCATCCGGCGGATAGTCCGTAACCCACAGGAACGTAGCGGAAATTACAGCCAGGGGAAAACCCACCACAAAAGCTCTGACCGGAAGCAGAAGTGTCCTTTTGATGGAATCGTAGCCCATTTCATGGTTGTTCATTTCCACCATTCCTGCCCAGTAGTTCGTACCAAACAAGTAGCGTCAAGTCCCGTATGCTGAACAGGAGCGCAACGACCGTCACCGCCACCAAAACTATTACTCCCGCCTGGGCAAGCCGGATTTGAACAATGTCGCTGATCCGCAATTGTTTCGCCGACTGTTCGGTCAACCAACTCCAGGCCATATTCAGCAGCAACATGCCCGCTAACGTGGCAATCAGCATGATTGCCCTGGCCAACAGGTTGAAGTAGCGTCGCCCAGTCCTGACAGTGCTCTGGTCCAGTGTGAAGATTTCCCGGAGGCTGTCAAGCAAAACAACGGTGTTGCCAACCTATATCCCAATTATACAGTTCTTTCGTAGAACGTACGATAGATCGCCGGCGCATTATAGCATTGATTCTGAAGTTTTTGTGGCATCGTCGAGAATCACGGAACCGCCTTTGGCACCGCCGAATCGGATGCCAGGGACATCAACCCCGGGGCTACGGGTTGATGACGCTGCTCTGGTTCTGGACGATGAAGGTTTCGCGGCGCTCCAGGTAATCGTTCACGAGGCTGAGCAGAGCCTGGGGCCGGTCGGCGGCGATGTCGTGGCCGGCGGCGTAAACGAAGGCGATGTTGCAGTTGGGGATGCGCTCCCGGTAGGCGCTGGCGGCGTCGCGCCGGACCGACCGGTCCTCCTGACCGAACACCACCAGGGTGGGACACTGCACGTCGCTCAGGCGGTTTTCCATTTCGGCCGCGTCGCCGTCGGGGTCGCCGGCGGCGGGTCGGTCGGCGGCGGGTCGGACGGCGGTGGGCGAGACCAGGACCAGGACATCGACGGCGTCGGGGTTGCCCAGCGCGTGCTGCAGGGCGGCGTTGGCGCCGTCGGACACGCCGACCAGTCCGTACCGTTGTGCGCCCGCCGCGCCAATTGATTCCGCCACCTGCCAGTGAGCGGACAGCCCGTCACGCAGCGGCCGGGATGGGCCGGCGGAGCCGTCGATAATGACCACCGTGCCGGTGGATTCTGCGGTTGCCACTGGTCAGAGCTCCTTTAGGCGGGGCAGCACCTCGCGCCCGAACAGGTCGATCTCCTGCATCACGTCGGCGTGGGTGAGGCTGGGTTGCTGGAAGAACAGGTCGATGACGCCAAAGCCGCAGCGGTCGTGATAGGCCTTGATCTCGTTGAACACCTTGTCGGGGCCGCCGACGAAGGTCAGGCCGGGCGCGCCGCCCACGATGTCGCCGCTGGCGCTGCCGGCGAACACGTTGCGGTAGTCCACGTCCTGGCCGGCCCGGGTTGCCTGGATCACCTGGGACACCGAGGAGCGCAGGGCCATGCCGGGCGCGCGGCCCTGGTCGGTCTGGCGGTCGAACCACTCCTGGGCCAGCGCGTCGGTTTCGGCCAGGTAGATGCTGCCGCGGTACACCATCTGGTCGGGCTGGGGCTGCCAGCCGTTGTCATCGCACCAGGCCACGTACCTGTCCGTGATGGGGCCCGCGGCTTCCACGGGTATGAACGATATGCCGAGGCCCAGCTGATGCTCGGCGGCATATCGCACCGCGTCGTCGCTGCGGGTGGCGACCAGCGCGGCCGGGAAGGGGCGCTGGACGGGGCGGGGCCATACGGCCACGGTCCGATACTGGTAGTACTGGCCCTCCCAGGCGAAGGGCTCGGGCTCGGTCATTGCCTTGAGGATGAGATCCATGCCCTCCAGCATTCGGCCTCGTCCCTCGGCAGGATTGACACCGTACACCTGATCCTCGTTGGGCGTGCCCCGCAGGAATCCCATGACGAGGCGGCCGTTGGTCAGGTTGTCCAGCAGGGTGAGTTCCTCGGCGGCGCGGACGGGATTGTTGAGCGGCATCAGCGGGCCGAGCATGGCGATCCTGACCGTCTTGCAGCGTTCGGCGACGGCCGCGGCCATCACAGCCGGCGTGCCGGTGGCGATGCGTCCGGAGTAGTGGTGCTCGGAGAAGCTGACCCACTCGAAACCCATCTCCTCGGCAAACTCGCACTCCTCGATGCCGTCCTGGTAGCTCTGCACCGAGGTTTCGGGATTGCTGTAGCTGGGCGGAGTGGGCCAGGTGGGCGGGAAGTCGCGGCGGTGAGCGTAGCCCATCGCGCCCAGGTAAGATGCTTTCATGGTGTGGATGCTCCCGCGTGTGGATGCTCCCGCCGGATCCTTCAGGCCAAGGGTTCCAGCTTGTCGATCAAGCGTTGTACATCTGAGAGGCCGGCGGCCACGTTCTCGGCATTGTTCCAGTTCTCGTAGAAATTAACCTGCAGGTTGCCGGCAACATCGAACAATCGCCTGATGTCGTCGTCCCCGGTCTCGGACACCAAACGGGTGATCGCGTTGTATAACGCGGCGTGGCTGCGGTGCGTCCAGCCGCGCTGTTCAGCGATGGATTTGACCATCTGGGCGGCGGCGCCCCAGACTTTTTCGGATGCTTGCCTCACGTCGCTGCGGGCAAGTTCGCTCTCCGCCTGGGCGAGCAGGCTTCTGCTGGCTTCTCTGTATGCCTGGGTTACCATCGAATGTCTCTTGAATTCACTGCAAAGATGATTGCGGCGGAGGGCGTTGCGCTGCCTCGAACCGGGCATGTGGTGCGATGGTATAGAGGCCCATTGGTAGTGTCAACAAAAACTGAGCGCCCCCGATCCCAGAGGGGCGCTCTTATCGCGCGCGGTTGCCGGCAGTAATGTCCGGCGGATGAAACCTAGCGGTCCATCACCACCATGGTGCCCTCTTCGGGGTTGTACTGGTAGCGTGTGATGCGGTCCAGCTTCTGGGACTCGAGGCGGACCACCACGGCGCGGTCGCCGGTCACGTTCAGGGTGTTGTGGATCTCACCGGGCAGGAAGAAGGCGACCTTGCCGTCCTTCTGGGTGAAGTCGCCGGTCTCCTGGAGCTGGATGGAGTCCACGCCCTCGCCGGGGTAGAACCAGCGCCACTTGGTCTGCTTGATGGCGCCGTCGTACACGCCGTACACCACCCAGGCGTTGCCGTGGTCGTGGGGCAGGTTGTCCTGGTCGGGCTTCTGCACCGAGGCCATCAGCCAAAAGCCGCCGCCGGGGTGGCCGTAGTCCTCGTCGAGGTGAAGGTCGTAGCGCCCGAAGCCGCCCTCGTCGGGGAGTTCAAGCCGCTCCTCCAGCCAGCCGGGGGTCTTCAGCAGGAGTTCCATGCGCTCCGCCACGCCCGAAGCCTGCGCCAGCGGGTCCTGCGTGGAGTCGAAAATATCGCGCACGTCATCGATGAATGCGTCCACGGTGTAGGCGGTGGTCTGTGTCATGTGGGTCCTCCAGGTAATTCAAATTTTATTATCTTCATTGTGATGGGGAATAGGGCGCGTGTCAACTTTGGCGTTGTAGCACAGGAACGATCAGAAAGCCTTCAGGCGTTCTGTAGGGCCGCTGACAAGCGTGGTGAAATTTGGAGCTAGCGCCTGGTCGGCCTGGGTGGGTTAGCAGGAGGCCGATCGGGTTCGCTCTCGCGCGGTGGAGGAGTCGGCCGCGGGGGCGGCGGTTGAGGTCTTGGTGGACGTTCGGGCCCAGGCACCTGCCTGGGGCCTGGATCACTGAACTGCATAGCGATTCCGGATATCCTCGTTGGCCTCATCGTACGCCTTGTCATTGATCCGCTTGTCCGTCCTCACCCTGGCTCGTTCGGTGGACGCTGCCCATCTCCTCTTGATGGCCTGTAGCGCCGACTCTGCATCCTCAGCTTCTATGCGTCCCGTTTCTATCGCACGCCACAAATCCTCGACTTCCTGAAGCAATGAATCGCATGTGAACTCCGCTGTCTGCAAATTAGCGGCGTTCTGCGCATAGTCGGACAGGGCATCCCAAATGGTGCCTACCGCCAAAAGCAATCCCAAAGCCAACGCGAAGCCAAAGAGCCACTCATGCTCACCGGCGAAGTACAGGATGAAGCCTTCGACTACTATCCCTGACAAGATCGAGAATCGGACCGTCAAGTGATTGCGCTTGTACTTGTCAGCCATGGCTGCGTAGTACCGCTTATTCCATTCCAGATCGCAGAGTGCTCCCCAGACAGCGTTGCGAGTTTGTTCTGACATTGACGCCATGGCCGTACCTCCCGCCTTGTCGTCCACCCGGTCACTATATCAAATTGCGGTGATCTCGGTGGAAGGTCGCCTGGTGTTCACGCATGGAGGTCTGAACTTATCACCCGTCGGCGGCAGGCGGTGGGCGGGGCCTGTGCTATGATTGGCCCGTTCCGAACCAACGTCGCCTAACCTCGTGCTCAGGAGGTGCGATCATGCCCAGTGGCAACGAATGGCTGGCCCTTACCCCCGAACCAACGCTGGAACCCGACCTGCCCATCTGCGACCCGCACCATCATTTCTGGGTGCAGCGTCCCGAGCCCGTTGACTATCAGCAGTACCTGCTGCCCGATTTGGTCGCCGACATCACCAGCGGCCACAACGTGCGCTCCACGGTGTTCATCGAGGCCCGCTCCGAATACCGCACTGACGGTCCGGAGGAGATGCGCTCCGTAGGCGAGATCGAGTTCGTGCAATCCATCGCCGACGAGAGCGCCACCGGACGATATGGCGATGGCCGCGCCGCCGCTGCCATCATCGGACGCGCCGACCTGAAATTGGGCGATGCCGTGCGCCCCGTGCTGGAGGCGCTGCAGGCCGCCAGCCCCAACCGCTTCCGAGGCATCCGCCACTCGGTGGGCTGGGATCCGCATCCGGAGGTTGAGAACCGTGAGGTCGAGGGCTGCCTGCAGCGGGACGACTACATGGCCGGCGCGCGCGTGCTGCAGGACATGGGCTTGATACTGGAAACGACAGTGTTCTTTCCGCAACTGCCCGACCTGGCGGACTTTGCCCGTCGCATTCCCGACCTGACCATCGTGCTGAACCACATCGGCGGCATGATGCGCACGGGGCCGTATGCCAACCGGGACGACGAGGTCATCCCGCAGTGGCGCAGCGGCAT
>JAJDXU010000405.1 GCA_022823105.1 Dehalococcoidia bacterium | reverse complement strand
CTGGCCGTCGATAAGATACAATAGCTACCCAGTTCCACCCCGCGGAGTTTCCCCTTGACTTCAGTCCATGCAGATCCCACCCCATCGCAGGCGCCGCCCGACTCTGTGGAAGATGTTCAAAGCTTGCTCAGGAACCAGGCGTATATCACTGACCGCGGCCTCGCCATCGCGATTTTCCTGGCACTAAAGCTGCAACGCCCCCTGTTTCTTGAGGGCGAGGCTGGCGTTGGGAAAACGGAAATCGCTCGCGCTCTTGCGACCGGGCTGAACACCGATCTGATCAGGCTCCAATGTTATGAAGGGCTGGATGTCAACCACGCGGTTTACGAGTGGAATCACACACGCCAGTTGCTGGAGATCCGGTTGATGGAAGCTCGCCACGATAACGAGGACCGGTCCGGCGCGGAATTGGACCTATTTGACCCGCAATTCCTGATCAAGCGGCCGTTGTTGGAAGCCATCGACGAATCCCGTGACCGTGCGCCGGTTTTGCTGATCGACGAATTGGATCGGGCAGATGAGGAGTTCGAAGGGTTCCTCCTTGAACTCCTTGGTGATTACCAGGTGACCATTCCCGAACTCGGGACGTTTCGCGCGGCGCATCGGCCTGTGGTAGTCATCACGTCGAACCGCACGCGCGAGGTCCACGATGCCCTGAAACGGAGATGCCTCTACTATTGGGTGGACTATCCCGACTACCAGAAGGAGATGCAGATCGTCTCGGCGCGTTTGCCCGAAGCTCCGAGGCAGCTCGCTCAGCAAGTAACCTCATTCGTCCAGGAACTGCGGGATACGGAGCTTTATAAGATCCCGGGGGTGTCGGAAACCCTGGACTGGACCTCTGCCCTGATGGCCCTCAACATGCGGGAATTGGAGCCGGAGGTCATCGACGACACATTGGGAATAATGCTCAAGTACCAGGACGATATCGAGGCCGTCCGCGGCGAACCGGTGCGGGCGCTCCTGGAACGTTCCCAAAACCGCGGGCCGCGTCGGGGCGGTCGACGCGGCTAGCCTTTCGGCAGCCTTGCATCGCACTGCCGCACATCGTGAAAGAGGGCCGACGTGAACAGGTATTTCGACGACTTCGATATGAGCATGCTCGTCCCGGTAGATTCGTCTGCGGTTGAGGATGCGTTAAACAATCCCGATCGGACAGTGTCCGAACTCCTGTTGTTGTACTTCGTGTGCCTCAGCCGCGACCCAGATGGCGTGGGATTGGACGAGTCCACAGACCGGATCGCCCAGACTATATCGGACCTGGCGGATGACGGCGACGAAGAAGCCATGATGGCGATGGTTGCTATATCGGCGCTGTCGTCAGAACACGCTGCTGAATCGGATGTGATTGTAGGAGTCGCCATGCTTCACGCAGTTGCTAGTAGGCCGCTCCTTAGCAGCGTGGTTTCGGGTGATCTCGATCATGACACGGCCGCCGGCGCCTTGGGCGTCATAAATGTGCTCTCGAACGAGTTGCTGGGGGACGTCTTAGATTTGGACGACCTAGATGATTTGGAGCTGGACGACCTGGACCTGTCCGAGTTAGCGTCGGAACTGGGCGTGTCGGAATTCGACCTGGATTTTGACGGTGAACTCAATGACCGATAGCCGAAATTCTCGCCATGTGGCAGTGATCGGCGCTGGCATCGTCGGCGCCTCCATCGCTTGGCGTATCGCAGCGCGCGGCTGCCAAGTAACCCTCATCGATAAAGCGGAGCCCGGAAGCGGCGCCTCCAGTCACAGTTTCGCGTGGATCAACGCCGGGGCCAAGGAACCAATCGGTTACCATAACCTCAACCGCCGATCCCTGGAGATGTGGCCTAGATTTTCCGCCGCGCTAGGCGACGAGGTCGGCCTGCGCTGGGGTGGCAAGATATCCTGGGAGGCGAACCCCGACGCGGCCGAGCAATTGAAGGCCCGGGTCGATCGATTGCAATCTTGGGGATATCCCACGCGTGTGGTTTCGGCGCAAGAGTTAGCCGAACTCGAGCCGGCGTTGGAGATCGGCCCGGTCTCCGCCGCGGAATACAGTGAGAACGAAGGTCAGGCCGAACCCCAGATGGTGGTCGACGCATGCCTCCGAAGGCTGCGTGGCCTGGAGTCGTCCCTTATGACCGGCGTCGAGGTCCTCGATTTCGGTCGCGATTCCTCAGGTCGCATTCGCACCATCCACACGACCTCTCAAGATATTGAACCCGACGTTGTAGTCCTGGCCACCGGCACGGACACTACGGTTTTGGCAGCCAAAGCCGACGTCAAGATTCACCAGGCCCAAAGTCCGGGTGTGGTGATACGGACATCACCGTTGCCTCCTCTGCTGAATCACGTACCGGTGGTCTATGCGCCGCCGTTGGGCGATGGCCGCCGCGAGATTCACCTGCGCCAGTGCGCCGACGGGCGGTTCATGATCGGTGAGGGAGATCAGGAAAGCCTGGCCGAGGACGATACGCAGGCTCATGCGGACGACCTCCTTTCGCGCGCCTCATGCTATCTGCCCGGCTTGGCCGACGTCGAGGCCATACCGGTACCCGTGGGCTGGCGCCCCATGCCCCTCGATGGCTACCCCACCATGGGTTTCACCACCGAATCCCCGAACCTGTACGTTGCGTTGACCCACAGCGGCGTTACCCTGGCGCCCGTTTTGAGCCAGTTGGCAGCCCTGGAGATCTGTGACGATGTTCGAGCCGATGCGGTCCTCGCGCCCTACCGCCCGGAACGATTCGCTGCCTTGACGCAGCGAGAAATCGACGAGATGATCCACCCCAGGGCCCGACACCGGTAATACCCGCTTGAACTCACCCGTAGGGGATCTGCCCGAAAAAACGTCCCTGCGGGGTTGGACGGTCCTTCTTCTCAACCGGCTGCACTACAGCACCGTGGTGCTGGCTTCTTTCGGGTTCGGGTTGTTCCTGCCTTTCCTGCAGGCGGACCTAAGCCTGAGCTATTTGCAGATCGGGCTGTTGCAGGCCGTCGCTTGGGGCACCTCTGCCGCCTGCCTCGTTCCGTTCAGCGTGCTGTTCGCCCGGTTCAACCCCAATCGGCGTGTGCTGGCAGGCCTGGCTCTGATGACCCCGTTCTTGTTCACCCAGGGCCTGGCCGGAGGCTTCTGGACCCTGCTCGCTTCCAGGTTCCTGATGGTGCTGACGCAGGCCGGCATGACGCCGGCCCGGCCGTTGCTCCTGCGCTGGTGGGCCGTGCCACGTCAGTATTCGACTGTAACCGCCGTGGGTCTCTCTCTGCATTCTACTTTCATGGCGGCGGCACTGACGTTCAGCCCCATCATCATCGTTGTCCTGAACAGCTGGCGCCTTGCCTACTTCCTGCAGGCTGGGCTGCTGGGATGTCATCTGTTGGCTTGGACGGCTTTGACCTGGAAAGCGCCCCGCAGCCTTGAGGAATCTCCGCCACGGGCTATTAAAGACGATCCCCCTCATCCCGATCACCAAGTACAGGATAACGCCGGGGAAACGTCGCTGGCAGCGGCGTTGATCCGTTACCCCCACGCATGGCTGCTGGGCGTGGTCATGCTCTGCCTATCGGCCTCCTGGACTACTGTGCTCACTTTCCTGCCTATTTTGTTGGAAACGGAACGGGGTGTCGCTATATCCGCCGGCAGTTTGCTGTTCGGATTCCTGTACTACGTCCTGGTCCCCGGCGGCGTGCTCGGCAGTTGGATTTTCAATCACGTCAACAATCGTCGGTTGATGGTCTTGACACCTGCGATGCTCAACCTGATCTCCACGTTGGGCGCTTTGATGGCTGGCAATGTGTTCGTGGCAGCAATCGGGCTCACCGGCATGGGGATGGCTTGGGTCTTTGTTCCCGCCATCGAAATACTGCCTTTTGAATTCAGGAACATTCGCACTCGGGAGGTGTCTGTTATCACCGGCCTCGTCCAAACTTTCGGCGCTATCGGGTTCGGCGGTGGCCCTGCGCTGGCCGGCGCCTTGGCCCAAAGCACCGATTCGTTGCTCAGCGGCGTACTTGTCGTGGGCGCGTTGACCGGATCGGCAGTGCTGGCAGCCGCTCTGCTCCCGAAACGATTCGAGGGTCGGCTCGTGTGATAGTATTCCGGCGTCGCCCAGGCGCTCGACCCGCCAACCGCAAACGGCAACCCTGGCTCCACGCCCTCCAACCATGACCACCAACATCGACATCAACTTGCACACCGCTCCCGCCGATGTGGGGGACGGAGCGATCCTCCCGAACTTGCTAATGTTCGGCGAAGTCCTCCGCCGCTTGGGTTTGGAGATAGGCTCGGCCAACATGCTCGACCTGGTGAGGGCCACTGAGTTCGTGCCCATCGGGGGCAGCCGCAACGATTTTCGTCTCGCCGCCCGCGCGCTCCTGGTTCACAAGCAGAGCGACCTCGCCCTATTCGATGAGGCTTTCCAGGTGTTCTGGCGCCGGCCCGCCCACGGCCGAAGCATGCGTGATCTCAGATCCATGGGTGAAGAAAGGCGCTATCGAACGCCCCGGGTGATGCCGCACCGTGAGGATGCGTCGGACGGACCCCCAGGCTCCGAGGGTTCGGAAGATGTGGATGACCGGCAACCTGTGGTGGACTTGCAACGCTCGTTCAGCGCTCGTGAGGTGCTTCGGCAACGGGATTTCGCCGAATTCACCCCGACCGAAGTCTCCGCGGCCCGCGCGCTCATGTCCGAGCTGGCATGGGATTTGGGCCGGCGCCGCACTCGCCGGCTTACGTGGGGCGATGGCGCGGAGATTGACCTGCGGCGATCCATGCGCCGCAGCCTGTCTCACGGCGGCGAAATCCTGGACTTTGCCCGCCGTCGACGCAAAACCAAGCCACGACCGCTGGTACTCATCTGCGACGTGAGCGGCTCCATGGAACGCTACACGCGGATGCTGCTCCATTTCCTGCATACAGTTGCGCTCAGCGGCCAGCAGCTAGAAGCCTTCCTGTTCGCCACCCGGCTAACCCGCATCACACGACATCTCGAGACCCGGGGCGTCGATCAAGCGGTGGCCCAGGTGGCGCACGCCGTCCCAGATTGGGCCGGCGGCACGCGCATCGGAGAGGCTATCAAAGCCTTCAACTACCGGTGGGCGCGCCGTGTCTTGCGCGGTGGACCGGTTGTGCTAGTGATCTCGGATGGCTGGGATCGGGGCGACCCTGATTTGCTGGGCCGCGAGATGGCGCGCCTGCAGCGCAGTTGCCATCGACTGATTTGGCTCAACCCCTTGTTGGGTTCGCCCACATATCAACCGCTCACACGCGGCATGCAGGCCGCTCTGCCCCACATCGACGACTTTCTCCCGGCCCACAATCTGCACAGTCTCCAGGAACTGGCCCGGCACTTGAGCAACCTGTCCGACCGGCGACAACTTCCATCGGGCCGTCGTCCAACCGTCGCTGTTCAAGAGGACGCGACGGTGGAAGTACCGGCGCCCCATGACGGCACCACGGCAGCCCGTTCCAGACGTGACCTGAATCCAGCGTTGGCCCCCACTTTTCGCCATCCGCTGTGGGGGCACCCTAACATACCCGGCGGTGGCTGACCTTAGCCGGCCTGCCCCGGCGCGATCTCGTTGTATAGGCGCGCCAGTGTCTGCGCCAGGGCCCGGGGCCTCTCCTCGAATTCCGGCGTCGGATACCACTCGTAGTCGAAGCTGCGCACTATGGCGCCTTCGATGCTGGTGCGCAGGCCGGACACGATCACCCTGAACCCTAAAGCGTTGGTTGCCTGCTCCGCCAACTGCTCCAGGATCACGTTGGGGCAGTCGAATATCACCATGAAGCCGCCCTCGCGCTGTCCATCAGTGACCCGTCCTCGAAATACCTTGCCGAACAGGTCCAGGTCAACGATGGTGTACTTTCGCTCCGCAGCAGCGTGGTCCGGCCATCCGATGAAAATGTCCCCGCCGACCGTCCAATGGTGCATCGCTGGCTGACCTCCAATTCAAAGAGACGGCGGACTTTTTCGGCGACCCGTCGGCTGCGCGCGCAACGGTCCGCGTAGCGGCCGGAATGATGTTTCAGACTTGCTGACCCGCCAACGAACAACTGCCGCGTCGTCGTTCTGCGTAACAACTCAGTGGCAGGCGGTTGCGCAATCGGCAGGCGGCGACGGGACGTCATCCCGCATTCGTCGGTTTCTCGGCCAGATTGTTGCGGACTTCCGCCCACCCGTCCGCCATGGAACGCTCTGGGAAAGGCGAGGGCTCGGGCCCGGAGATCACTTTGACGGCCACCAACACCGGACCGGGCCGGCGCATGATCTCTTCCATTCCGATCAGCAGCTCTTCAAGGTCGTCGTACCGGCAGGCATGCGCGTAGCCGGAGCTCTGCGCCAATCCAACGAAATCGATCCGGTCCAGACCGGCAATAGGAACGCCCTCCGTCGAAGTGTGATCGGCGTCCTCCAGGACGAAGTGCACCAGGTTGCCGGGCGAAACTTCTCCAATCGTCGCCAGGCCCGCCAGGTCCGTTCGGAGCGTGGCGTCGCAATCCAGCACCAGGATCCGGCGGTCCGGTTGCGCCAGCGAGAGGCCCAACCCGACGGCCGGAGCGCGATCCATGCAGTCCGTCAAATCGACGTCCAGATCCCGGCGTTCAGAAACCTGATGCCATTCCCGTAGCGCGGCGGATGTCGACACCACCAAGGCGTCTTCCCGGTGGTAGTTGATGGCGCGGGCGACTTCTCGAGACTGGATCATTTGGCATCATCCGGGGTCGAATTGGCGACATCGGCGGATTCAGACTCTCTGCGGATGTCTCTGCGTCGCGAGGATACCATCAGATAAAGACCGGCGGGAATCAGCAGGCCGCCCAGGACGGCTTTGATCAGGTTGCTTTCCATGAACCCTAGCCATAGCAGATAGAAGCCGGCCAGCACCGCCGCAGATGCCAGCAGGCGTCCGAATATGTTGAAGGGCTGAAACTTCATGGAATCAACGTCGCAACCGAAGAGCGGGGACGAATCAAGATCCGCCCCCGCCTCAATTCGCGTTGCCGGTTATGGCTCAGTTGTCGCCAGCCAGCGCGGAGGTAACTTCCTGGTAAGCCTGCTGGGCGGTCCGGGAGGCCCGCACGCGGAACTGGACCGGCGTGTTTTCGATCTCCGGTTCCACCGCCAGGTGAACGAACACCGGCCCCTCGGCGGCCAGCACTTCGTCGATACCGGTGGCGAAATCCTCCAGGTTGTCGTAGGAGAAGACGGCTGCGTAGCCGGCGCCCCTGGCAATCTCTTCCCAATTGGTCACACCGTCGGAACCCGGGATGGGCTGCCCGCCCGTGACCGCGTACACGCCATTGTTGAACAGGAAATGGTAAAAATTCTTGGGCGCTTTGGTCGATGTGGTGACGAGTGCGCCAAGGTTCATCAGCAGGCTGCCGTCGCCGTCCATTACGATTACCTTGCGCTCCGGACGCGCCAGTGCAATGCCCAAGCCGACGTTGCTGGCCTTTCCCATGGCGCCGGATATGGGGAGGTCAAGGACCTGGTTGGAGGTGACGGACGGCAGGCCGAATCGCACGTTGCCGGCGTTCATGGTCGGGATCAGTACGGCGTCTTCGCGTTTGCTGTCGATGATACGTACGGCGTCAGTATTGTTGATCATGGGGCTATCTCCTGGGCTCGGGGTGCGCTGGGGAACGGTTGCCAACTACTAGGCGCCGAATTCGGTGCCGATCAGCACGGCCACCGGCCGGCTCAGCCGCTGGGATTCCTCGAACGCGATGCTGATGCGGTCAGCGTCGTCATCGGTTTCCACGAGGTAGTAGTTGATACCCCACGCGTGCAGGATGTGCTCGATAAACCTGCCGGCGGAGTCGGGGGTGGGTCCCCGCCGCGTCCAGCCGCGATAACCTACCAGCAACACGAGGGGCTGGTTCAGGTCCAGGCACAGGCCGCGGATGGAGTCGCCGGCCTCGAATACTCCCGTGTTCTGTATCAGCACCACCGGATTCGCGCCACCCACCCAGAGTCCGGCCGCAACCGCCATGGTCTCGCCTTCGCGGCACACCGGAATCAGATCCAGGGTTGGCTCTTCCATCATCATGTTGTAGAGGAAGTTGGTCTCGCTGTCGGGCAGCCACACGACGTGGGAAACGTTGTTCTTCAGTAGCTCGGCTACCAGTGATTGGGGGTGCAAAACGGATTCGTAGACTTCGGTGGTCATCCTCGCGACTCCTTGAACGATTCGCCTCACATGGCGTACCTGTGGTGCGACATAATCAGTGCGGCATTATATGGCGTGCCAAATTCTGCGTCAACGGAAGTGCATCACGTCAACAGTTCAGACCTGCCGATCCGATTGCACTTTCGGCCCGCCGTTCCGGTCCCCGTATCAGGTACGGGGCAGGCTCGGAGCCGGGATCCATGGAATCCTCGCTCTGCTCACGGATGCCTTGCAGCAGGTTCTCCGGATACCGGCGTTACCCAATGTTGGCGGCAGCAGGGCGTTCGTGGATTCCGGATCAAGTCCGGAATGACGGTGGGGGACAGGAATGACGGTGGAGGCCACGTATGACGGTGGGGCATGGCTAACGCGCAGGCGCCGGTAGGTCCCAGCGGAAAAAGTCGCGGTAGCGGTCGTGACTGGCCCAGGGGAGCAGGTTGAATACGATGACCTCGTACTCGGGGACCTCGCCCCGCAGCCGGATGTCCTTGAGGTAGCGGCCCAGGTCGGCGTAGGTGGGGAGGAGGAAGCCGGTATTGGCGATGCGCCTGATGACGTCGCCGGGTTCCGGTGGTTCAGACGGGTCCCATTCGTCGGAGACGGCCTCGGCGATGCGGCGGAGTTTGAGGATGGCGAGTTCGCGGGCGAACCGGCGCTTGAGGGCGTCGACCTGGCGGCGGATTTGGGAGAGGGTCATGGGGTTACCTCGGACGGGGGAGTTTTACATCGATCGACAGGATGGGCAGGATTGGGGATGAAGCATGGGGCAGGGCTTGCGCGAAGACTCGCCATGAGCGGAAACCAAAGAGGCCGGTTGCTTTACACAAGCCCCGGGGCGGGATCAGGCGGATTTTTGGAGGAGGCTGATGGCGGTTTTGAGGTCATCGAGGTTGGAGCTGAGGTTTTCGAGTTCGGCGGCGCGGAGGTTGAAGGAGAGGGCGTAGTTCACGGCGCGGAGGCGGATGGCCGGGTCGGGATTCTGCATGGCGTCGGCGAGGACGGAGATGCAGAGCGGGGTGAGAGCGAGGAGTTTCTGGCGGGCGAGGTTGGCGGATTGACGACGGAGTTCGGCGAGGCAGTCGCTGAAGGCGGGGTCGTTGAGCCAGCGACGGAGGGTGGATTCGCCGACGCCGGCGGCGCGGGCGGCCTGGACGATGGTGGGGGAGCAGGCGACGATGGGCAGAGCGGCCTGCTGTCGTGGCGAAAGGGCGGAAAGATCGATTTCCCGCTCATTTCCGCTCATTTCCGCCAATTCGGGTAGGGCGTTGGTCGGGTCGTGGGGCTGAATGGGAGCCGGGAGAGGCGTTTCCGGGGCGTTATCAGTGGTTTTGGCGGGCAGATGGGCGGGCTTGGGGGAGCGATGTTTGCGATGTTTGCGGTGCTTGGACGTTGGCATTGGATGGCTCTCGGGGCCTGGGTGGCGGTTGGATTTGGGGTATCTGTTAATTATGGTAAGGACGTGGGCAAGGTGGGGGCAAGGGGGTGGTGTCAGTGGATGGACAATCGCGGGAGGTGGTGGGATTTACGGGCTCCGTAGCAAGGACGGGGTTACTCCGTGTCGGGCACGGGGTGGGCGGTTGCCAGGGGGTTGCAGGATTGAGGTTTAGATATATGTGCTAAAATCGAGCGATAATCACGCCGAACTTTACCGACAAGACCGGCTGGACGGGAGACAACCTGCAACTGCTATGCGTGCACTGCAACCGGGTGAAGGGCACAGGCCGCAGAGGTACCTGGTGGCGCGGCTGCGGGAGATTGGGATGGCGGCGTAAAGAAAGGAATTATGGATGGCCAGATGACAAAACTTGGCACTGTGACTGCGGTAATGCAGATCGTTTTCTATCTGTCGCCGTTGATTATTGCCGGAGCAACGCTGTTCCTAGCGTGGTGGCGTTTCAAGGTCTTCAGGGTGAGAGAGCCAGCCATCACAACTGATTTGCAGGTGACCAGTCGCCCATCCAGTCCATCGTACAACGCGTTGAGCGCAGTAGTCGTACTCACTAACACGTCCAGAGTGGCGGTGCGAGTTACCCGATTGAGATGGTTAGTCCGAGTACTGGGTCCATACAACGATGCCGCTATTGAAAGCAAGATTAGCGAATACGCCCCCTACTTGGAGTTCGATGGTTTCCCAATTGACTCTGATGGAGTGCCTATTGAGTTCCCTTGGAGCGTCAACTACACTATCTCACAGGTTAACGCGAGGATCTCTTTGGAACCTGGAGAATCCAATACCATTAGCATGAGCTTGGCGATACCACGTTGGATTGAAGCAGTGGACGTTCTCGTAGAGTTGGACAGCCCACCAGCGAAAGATAGCCCACCTCTGTGTTGGGCGGCGCGACGACAGCACGACATCAATAGGGAGGTGCGAAATGTCGTTCAGATACCGACGTGATAAGCCCTTACCGAAGGGGCTTGTCTATGGGATTACCTCGATCATGTTCGAAAGCGCTTTGGAGCCGGCCAAGCCGCCGAAACCACCAGCGAAGCCAAACGCTGACCATACTAGCTCAATGTCGTCGAGCCATAAGGACGAAACAGATGAGCAACAAGCCAAATAACCACCAAGCTAAGCCATCCAAGCCGCCGATCTCATTTCCTGAGGAGTACGTTCCGACATCGGGCATTCACTCGGATCAATTTTCCGTCCCCAAAACGATCGTTCTCCCTTCTGCTCAGGTGCCTGCAGAACCTCCGAAGCCTGCACAAGCGCCACCGAAACCTGCACAATCCGGCGCGACAGAGAAGGCAGGTCAGGCGTAGGGGCGTGCGCGTTTGAGTTGGACGCTGCCTGGCTGAATCGGGCCGGCCCATTTGCTGCCCGTCCCATGGATTCCGGCCCCGTATCAAGCACGGGGTGACGTTCTTTCGCCGGAATGACAGGTGGGGGTTTTTGGACGGGTGGGGTTTCTGGACGGTTGAGGGTTTGGAAAGGATGGGGTTTTTGGACGGGTTGGAGTATTGGAAGGGGTGGAGGTTTTGACAACCGGGAGGCCCGGTTGCGGCGGGTCGGATGTTACCTGGTCCCGGGGATGTTGGTCGGGGCGGGCGAGGACTATTGGGCGAGTTTTGGCGCTGTGATGGGCGAGTTGACAAAAATCTGGCGGGTTGATAACGTTGAATCGTTAACAATCGAATCTACCAAACCCCCGCAGGTGGTTCGCATGTTTTCGCGGCGACGCGATGAGCAGCGGGCTGAAAAGGAAATCCGGTGAAAATCCGGTGCGGTCCCGCCACTGTAATTGGCGAGACGCCCTCCAATGGGGATTGACCGTCAATCCCCGGTTCCAGCCACTGTCCGCATTGAGCGGATGGGAAGGCGGAGGAGCGTCGCTATCAGCCATCAGCCAGGAGGCCTGCCAGCGGGTGTAATCCAGCTGCACTTCGTGGAACGAGTGGGCGGACGGCTCCCGGCATCAATCGCAATTCCCAGGCTACCGATCCACCAACGTTACCCGACTGCAGAGGCGCAGCCGGGTTTTTGTTTTCAGCAGGTCGAAATTTTCCCTGCGCTGCTCCGGTGAGCCGGCCTCCTCCTCCACCGACTCGCCG
>JAJDXU010000316.1 GCA_022823105.1 Dehalococcoidia bacterium | reverse complement strand
AACCATCCGAAGAACAGGATGAATGTACCGACGATGACGTAGGGCACGCTATGAACCGGGAGAGCGTTGGGCGTGCCGTCGGGGTTGAACTTTCCCAGTCGGGGACCGACGACGACAGCACCGGCGAGAGCGACAAAGCCGCCCACCGCATGCACCACGCCGGAACCGGCATAGTCGGCCGCAGCCGGCAGGCCGATGGAATCCAGGGCGCCCAGCCAGCCGCCGCCCCACACCCAGTGACCGTATAACGGGTAGATTACTGCGCCAACTATGAAGCTGTATGCCAAGTAGGCCTGGGTCTTGGTGCGCTCGGCCACGGCGCCGGCCACGATGGTCGCGGCGGTCCCGGCGAACACCATCTGGAACACCCAGTCGACGTAGGTCTGACCGTCGGCCGCGTCGGTCAGGAAGAAGTTGGTGGTGCCAGCGATACCAGCGGCGGAGGTGCCCCACATCAGGGCGAATCCAAATGCCCAGAACGAGATGGACGCCATTGCGAAGTCCATAAAGCTCTTGGTCATGTAGTTGGTGACGTTCTTGCTCCGGATCAGGCCTGCCCCGAGGAAGGCGAACCCCGCTTGCATGAAGAAGACCAGGAACGCGGCGAACATCCAGATGACGTTGGAACCCTGGTCCAGCTTGTCCGCGTCGGATGTGATGTCCTGTGCAAACGCAATGTTGTAACCGGCCAGCAGCGCCGCAGCGAACAGACCGGCGATGACATACGGCAGTGACCGCCGCAACAACACCGCGCCTCTGGAATTGGGAGCCGTTTCAGCCAGCATCTCCTCTCTCCTTAAATTCGGATAGTGGGCCATCGCGATTATTTCGCAGTCCAATATATGCAGAGGGTGTTACGCGCTGGTTTCTGAAGTGTTACGCATGTATTTCAGACCTGCTGGCATCACACTTTACATAACAATGTTGCGATTTGAAAGTATGTTTTTGGCAGTATTCATACCAAATCTGCCATAAGTGCAGGCGCAAATGAAAAGAGCGGGTGATTTACCCGCTCTGTGTCCCCGTGGCTCTGACCACGGCCCAATTCCCATGGGCCCCTGTGCTCTATTTCTCGATGGGCGCTCCTACTATGCTGCCCCATTCGGTCCACGAGCCGTCGTAGTTGCGCACGTTCTCCAGGCCCAGCAGCTGCGTCAGGACAAACCACGTGTGAGAGGAACGCTCCCCGATGCGGCAGTAGGCGATGGTCTCGCGGCTGCCGTCGATCCCGTTCCCGCCGTACAATTGGCGGAGTTCGTCAGCGGACTTGAAACTGCCATCCTCGGCGACGGCCTGCCCCCAGGGAATGATGGCGGCGCCGGGAATATGCCCGCCACGCTGCGAGCCTTCCTGGGGCAGATTGGCCGGGGCCAGCAGTTCGCCGCTGTATTCGGCCGGGGCCCTTACGTCCACCAGGGCCACGCTGCCCTCGTTAACTCGAGCCAGCACCTGGTCCCGGTAGGCGCGAATGCTCTGGTCGCCTTCGGAGGCGGAATAGGTCGCGGCGGCGTGGCTGGGCGCCTCCGTGGTCAATGGACGGCCCTCGGCCTCCCACTTCGCTCGGCCTCCGTTCATGATGCGCACGTCCTTGTGCCCGTAGTACTTGAGTTGCCAGAAAGCCCAGGCGGCGAACCAGTTGTTGTTGTCGCCGTAGAGAATGACGGTGGTGTCATTTCCTATCCCCGAACCGCCCAGAAGCTGCTCGATTTCCTCCCTGGACGCCAGGTCGCGCCTGACAGGCTGCTGGAGCTGCGACTGCCAGTTCCAGCCCACGGCGCCCGCTATGTGCCCCTGCTCGTAGGCCGAGGTATCGACGTCAACCTCCACCAATCGGACACTGGCCTCACTGCCATGCGCCGCCACCCATTCGGTACTCACCAATGACTCCGGATGAGCGTATTCCGCCATCATTCACTCCTGTGCGCGCGTTTAATTTCAACGACAAGCCCCGCGACTTGCGAACAATCGGGCACACATCCATTCTATCCCAATTCGCTCAACAACGTTGAGGCTTCGCTATAACAGCCGGAACAGTCGATACGGAATTTCATGCCGGCGCCGATCCGTGGCGGAGACTTGGACGTATCAATATTGACAGCAAGGCCTTTTTGCAATTTCGGGGAGCCTTGGGCTAATATTAGAGACTAGACGATTGTTTACAGAAGGCGGGAATCTGCCCGCCGACAAGGGGATTTTATGGGCAGCAATCGCTGGCTCCGCAACAGCTTTGTGTACCTCATGATAATCATCGGCGTGATTGTCATTTTCTACACTCTGATGCCTTTTGGAGGCGAGGATGAGGAGCCGGTCAGTCGTGTCATCTCGCTGGCCAAGAACAACCAACTGGAGAAGATCGAGGTCAACGGTGACAATCTGACCGTCTATCGAATAACCGGAGAATCGTTCAAGAGCAAGCTGGAAAAGGGCGACAGCATCACCTCGCTGCTGCTGGAAAGCGGAGTGCAGGTCGGCGAGCCGGGGGTTGAGATCTATTCCAAGGGGTCCAGCGGGCTTTCAAGCTTCTTCGGTCTCCTGCTCAATTTCCTGCCTCTCATATTCTTCGGTGGCCTGATCCTCTTCATGATGAG
>JAJDXU010000422.1 GCA_022823105.1 Dehalococcoidia bacterium | reverse complement strand
CTCGATGACCCGGAACATTTCATTGTCGATGGGAGACGGGGGACTTGCCGGCCGGTAGATGGGTTGCGGGACGACCTCCACGTTGGGATTGTTGATCACCGCGGCCATGTGGGCGTAGAACTCCTCGGGGTTCTCATCCGGCAGCGCACGCACGTCCAGCATGGCCTCGGCCTGGGATGGAATGACGTTTCGGCGGAATCCGCCGCTCAGGATAGTGGGCGCCACGCCGGTGCGCAGCAGCGCATTGTACTGGGGTTCGTGCTGCGCCAGGTAGTGCTGGCTGGCGGCCTGCTCCGAGGGCTCCAGCAGGCCCCGGTAGCGTTCAGCGGATTCTTTGTCGCTGATTTCCGCAAGCCGCTGGAAGAAGGCGCGCGTGGTTTGGTTCAACCGCATGGGAGGTTGCCACTCCGAGAGTTTCGCCACGGCTCCCGCCAGCGCGGCCAGCGCATTGTCCACCCTTGGCACCGAGCCGTGACCGGCCGTTCCCGTGGCGACCAACCGCACGCGCATGGGGTACTTTTCGGTGGTGGCGATGGAGACGTAACGGACGACGCCGTCCCGGGCCACCGCGGTACCGCCCTCGGCCAGGCAGTACTGGGCGCCGACCTCGTCCCAGTGCTCGTTGACCATGAAATCCACGCCGACCTCGGGCGTGCCCTCCTCGCCGGCTTCGGCCAGAAAGATCACGTCCCGGTCCAGTTCCACGCCGGCGCGCGTGAGCATGAGCATCAGCATCAGTCCCGCGGTGACGTTGTCCTTGTCGTCAAGCGAACCGCGGCCGTAGATGTAGCCGTCGCGGCGCACGGCGTCGAACGGCTGCACCGACCAGTTCTCCCGCTGCACGCCGACAACGTCGGTGTGGCCCATCACCAGGACGGGCTCCTTCGAACCGTTGCCCCGGATGCGCGTGACGTAATTGTCGCGGCCCGGCACCATGGCGTACAGGCGGCCTTCGATGCCTTCGGCCGCCAGCGCATCCCGCAGGTAGACGGCTACCTCGGTTTCGTTACCCGGCGGGTTGGTCGTGTCGATGCGCAACAGCGCCGCAAAGTGGTCCAGCGCTTCGGATTCCACCTGCGCCCAGTCGACAGGGTAACGGTCCTGGCAGACGCCGGCGAAGGGAAGCGCGGCAACCAATGCAACCAACCATCTGTTCATGACAACTCCCGCGCGCGGCGCGTATTGTTTCAACCGGGTGCCTATCTTAATAGGTTGCGGGCGCCCATGGAGTAGTTCCGGACACGGGAACCCGGACCCCTGAGTGCAGCCGGGTGCGGAACGGGCATCAGCCGATGAGGTGGCCGCCGGCATCGAATCTGGCCAGTCGACGGATGCCATTGGAAACCGACACGGTACCATCCAGATGATGCCGAACCCTGACCCGGGTATTGGCCATCCTGCACCCTGGACGATCGGTCGGAAGCTTGAGCAGAAGACTCTTGAAGCGTACGCGGTTGTCCCTGCGCACGACCCTCCAGTACTGCTCGCACAGGATGTCGTCCAGTTGATCCGGATTCGTGCAGGGCTCGAACGCAGAGCCCTCCTTCTGAGCGACCTGCTGGAACGCCTCGTTGTACGCGGGCAGGTAGACCTCTTCGAGATAGCGGTTGGCTGCGTCGAATTCCGTGATTCCCTGAGCGGCCAATTCCGCCGGCAACCGATTCAAATGCGATTGAAACACGCGTTGGCAGCGGGCGCGAACCTGCGAGGAGCGGGTTGCGATCAGTCTCACTCCCAATTCCATCATCGCCCGTTCGGTCTGCGTGCGATTTCCGGTTTTCTTTTTTTTCGCTGCCGGCGACTTGCCCTTGTATCGATAGTGCGAGGTCCGGTCCGTGTACAGCGAGCAGAAAAATCCCTTGCGCTCAAGCACGTCGCGAACGCCCACGAAGCTGCTCCGGGTACCTGCCCGATCCCATAGTGACATCGAATAGTGCTCACCCGTGGCGTCATCCAGCGTCACCACGAGGTCGCAGCTCCGGCCGGCCAGCCAATCGTGGCGGTTACTGTCCTGGTGAAGCCTGAGTCCCGGCAGGGGCGCGCGATCGAAGCGCGTACGGTGCACCCCCCGCCGTGGCAGTCTCTTCACGGCGCCCGCGTCCTGGAGTTGCAGCCTTACCCAATTGTAACTGCGACGCCCACCGGTATCGCGGTACCAGGAGTAGAACTGCTTGACGTTCCAGCCCTCGTGCTGCTTGTTGTATGCGTTGACCACGTCTGCGACCTCATCCAGCGGCGCCCGCCGCGGGGAGCGGCGCAGCACGCGCTTGTCAATCAGTCCTTCCGGTCCACTGCTCTCGTAGCGTTGCACGTATCGACGGAACGTACGGTCGCTCACACCGAGTAGTTTCGCCGCAACGGCCTGGGTCACCCTTCGGGACTTCCAGGCTCTGTAAAGGTATTCAAACGTCATGAATCACTTCCTGATAATCGGGTTGGATGGGTGCGATGGTTCATGTGCTCTCTTCCCAAAAATTGAAGGCTTCGGAATGATCGAACTTCTCACAGAGGGTTCTCAGAATTTTGTCAATTGTATCGAATACAAAGGGGATATCCGTCCAAAATTTGGACCGCTTGCACATTTCCAAAGTCTGCAGTCATTGAAAAACATAACGAATGGCCACCATCAAGATATGGAATATTCGAGAGAAAGCTTGTCATCTGATGACCATTGAAAGGAAAAAACCAATTTGAATTTTTGTCAGTAAAACCACGGAAAATGTCCACTCCTGGGATTACAAGTGCTACGCAGGAACGCTGTTAGCAAGGCAAATTCACGCTTACAGCCGCGATGGGACCAATTGGCATTTCCAAAAAACAAGAATTCAATTCGCTTCCAAATGCGGACAGTCGATGAGTTTTGGTTCGCTACATTAGCCTTGGCGGTTGACGGACAATCTGCTTGTGTCGTTGCAGTTCCAGTAGTTGCGGCTTCAATGTGGACAACCTCCCATTTGTTGCAACATGCAGCAGTTTTCCAATGAATGGCGAATTGGTTTCTTTGTAAAGCAAAGAGAAACAACATTGGTTTTTCAATTGAAACTTGGCACTATTCAATTTCAATTCGGCAATACAAAAGGCTTGGAAACGAAGACTCACCAGGCAACAGGAGGCACCACCGGGCCATGAGATTCTTGTCAGACAGATCCGGAACTACCGGGCAACTGCGGTTTCGCAATGTCAGCTGGAACGCTGCCGAGCGGTATTGTCCGCTCGCCCGGTGGCGCCTGTGCCCGATGACTCGGCAGAAGGCGTGGAGGCCGCTTCGGTTCCGGGAGGCTGCCGGCTACGGCTCGGACCGCATTGGGCGGCGCACGTTTCGCCGGGAACAACCGTGGGGCGCGGGCCGCTCGCATCGACACTCGCGACTGGGTCCGCCCCGCCCGGCCTCACGGAGTCCGGGCGGTTGGCGCGCTTGACAGAATAATCGTCACACAGGCCGAATCGGCCCCCGTGAGCGCAGGCGCTACGGGATTTTCCGCGACTGGCTGCGGTAATGGCGCAATCTGCTGTGCCGGGCCTGGCAGTGCGCACGCATTGTTGGCCGGAGCCGGCATCCGGGTTAGAGTTGCCGCCATGTTTCCTACGCATCCGATGGCGCGCACTGGCGCGATTCTGTTGAGCCTGGCGGCGCCGTTTGCGGGCGCGCAGACCGACTTTCCCGAACGCCCCATCGACATCGTCACCCATGCCTCGCCCGGCGGCGGCACCGACGCGACGGCGCGGGCGGTGGCCCGCGGCATGCGCACCGCCCTGGATGCCGACCTGAGCGTGTTGCCGCGAACCGGCGGCGGCGGCGTGGTCGCCATGAGCTATGTCAACAGCCGGCCGCGGGACGGGCAAACGCTGCTGGCCATCACCCCGACCCACCTGTTCGCCATGGCCCGCGGGCAGGGCCCGCTGGGCATAGACGACGTGGTCGGTGTGGCCAGGGCCGCGGACGATCCCATCGTGGTCATGGTGCGCGCCGACAGCGATGTGACCACACTGGCGGAACTGGTGGAACTGGGCCGGGAACGGCCCGTCAAGTGGGGAACGACGCAGATCGGCGGCGTGGACCACATCGCGGGAGCAACGCTGGCGGACCGGACCGGTACTCAATTGAGCGTGGTTCCGTTCGCCGGCGGCGGGGAGATCGTGACCAACCTGATGGGCGGTAGCATCGACGCCGCGGGGCTCAACCTCACCGAAGCGCTGGACCAGATTCAGCGCGGCGACTTTCGGGCGCTCGCCGTCATGTCCGAGGAGCGCGTGCCAAGGATCGAAGACGTGCCGACCACTGTTGAGCTGGGTTACGACGTCGTGTTCTCCACGGTCCGGGGCTACCTGGTTCTTGCGGGTACGCCCGAGGACCGCATCGGGGTCCTGGAACGGGCGATGCTCGAGGGCATGAGCCTGCAGCCCTACCTGGACTACCTGGAGGGATCCGGCCTGGAACCCGGCAGCGTCGCCGGGCGGGACGAATGGGACAGCCAGGTGCGGCGCCTTTACCGCGATGCGAGGAGCGCGATGATCGCCCTGGGCATCATCCGGG
>JAJDXU010000202.1 GCA_022823105.1 Dehalococcoidia bacterium | reverse complement strand
ACCACTTCCAACGGTTCAATCACCGTAGAATAGCCGGCTCTGCCCGTAGCTTCGCGTGTGCTAGAATGGGAATTGCCCCCGTAGCTCAGTGGATAGAGTGCTGGCCTCCGGAGCCAGAGACCGGAGTTCGAGTCTCCGCGGGGGTACTTGCCATGTTGACCCGGTCGATGGTGGCGCCGTCCATCACCTGCGGGCCGCGGTTCGGGGTGTGGCCTAGCGGCAAGGCGCCTGCTTTGGGAGCAGGAGATCGGCAGTTCGAATCTGCCCACCCCGACCAATTCGCCAGAACGGCTTGACCCGACGAAGTAGGAACCCGGCAAAGCGCCCTGGATTACTGCTGCGCAGGAATGACGCGAAACCGGATCAAACCGGCCAGTCCTCCAGCGTCCAGCCCATCTCCCAGAATGCCTGCTCGTAGCGAGTGCAGGTGATGTACGCCTCTTTCATCATCGCTATCTCGTGGGAACCGGCGGTTGAGGCGACACGGTCGCAGATGGCGCGGCATTCCTCGGCCACCGCCTGCTGCTCGGGCGCGGCGTACATCTGGATCCACTGGGCGTATCCGGCATGGTCGGGCAGGCCCTGGTCGGCCAGCCGTTCGCCAACGCGCCAGTAACCCCAAATGCAGGGCAGGAGCGCGGCCACCAGTTCCCCGAAGCTGCCCTGGTGGGCGACGCGCAGCAGATAGCTGGTGTACGAGTAGCAGGTGGGCGCATGCACGGTTGCGTCCAGTTCCTCCTCGGTGATGCCAAACTGGGCGCAGTAGGAACGGTGCAAATCCATCTCGGTGTTGAGGATGTAGTCCACCGAGCGGGCGAACCACGACATGGTTTCGAGGTCGGGAGCCTTGGCGGCGGCCAGTGCGAGGCACCGGGCGAAATCGACCAGATACACATAGTCCTGGGTTATGAAGTGTTTGAAACGGTCCATGGGCAGGGTGCCGTTGCCGATGCCCTGGACAAATGGGTGGAAGGCCATTGCCTCCCGTTGCGCTTCGGATTCCCGCTCGATCTCGTCGCAAAATGACATCTGCCCACCTCCGTGGTCCGGTTGGTTCGCGTTGCTATGTTGCGGCGGCGCCCGACCCGTGAGCCTGCGCCGACGCCAGTTCCGGGAAATCGCTCAGGGGCAGGACCTGGCCTGCGGTCTCCCACCGGTCCACCAGCGTCCGGATTGAGTCCGGCACCGGGCGCGTGTCGCCGGTGTCCGCGTGGAACCCGACGTACACCGACTCGATGATGGTGAGGGGGTCGGTGTGCGGGTCCTGTCCATCGGGGAAAATCGCCACCTCCAGGATTAGGCTGGTGTTGCCGATGCGGGCCACGCGGGCGCGCAGGTCCAGCATTTCGTCGACTCGCACCGGGGCTCTGTATTCGACGGTGATCTTTGCCACCGCGCTGTCAAAATATCCTGCTGCGGCGATCCGGTAAATGCTGAATCCCAGGTTGCGGAAGTATTCGGCCTGGGCGACTTCCAGCCATCCCAGATAGCTGCCGTTGAAGGCGATGCCCTGGGCGTCGCACTCCTGCCAGCGGACACGCACCGGAGTCCCAAAGCGGTAGTCTCCGCGCCGATAGACCGCTTCAGGCATGTTGACCGCCGTCCCAGCCGATGCTGGCCAGGTACACTCGATCGGAGTTGGTCAGGGGCGCGGTGTCCAGCAGGTCGGGCCGCAGCCGGAGGGTGCGTTCCAGGGACTTATGCCGGCGCCAGCGTTCAATTTCGGCGTGGTTCCCGGAGCGCAATACGTCCGGCGTGGCCATGCCGCGAAACTCGGCGGGACGGGTGTAGAGGGGGTGCTGCAGCAAGCCCGAGGTTATGCTGTCCTCCTGGACGTTCTCCTCCGAGCCCACGACGCCGGGGACGAAACGGGAGACGGCATCGATGATCACCATGGCGGCAAGCTCGCCACCGGTCAGCACGTAGTCGCCGATGGAAATTTCGTGCGTGACCAAACCCTGGCGGATGCGCTCATCGACGCCGGCGTAATGGCCGCATATGATCACCATGCCGGGGGCGGTGGCGAACTCGTCGACCAACGCCTGGTCCAGCGTGCGACCCTGGGGAGACGTGAGCACCACCGGAGTGCGCGCGCGCTCGGCGGCGGGAGTGTCGCTCAACGCGGCCGCCGCCGCGCCGAATACGGGCTCGGGCTTCATGACCATGCCGGGCCCACCGCCAAACTGGTAATCATCGGCCGTGCCGTGCCGATCGGCGGTGAATTCCCGAATGTCGGTGGCCTCGACGGATAACAGCCCGCGTTCCACGGCGCGCCCGATGATGCTGTAATGGGCGAATATTCCGAAAGCGTCGGGGAACAGGGTGAGTACGTGGAACCGCATCAGTGAATCCCGCAGGGGCGAATCCGCGTCCGGCGCATTCGCCCCTAGAATGGAGTGCCTCCAACCTAGGCGGGCTGCAGTTCTCTGGCCGGCAGACGGTTTTTGTAAGCATCGCCGCCTTTCATGATCAACAGCAGCCGCTCGCGGTCCCGCAGCAACGAGATGTTGCTGAGGGGGTCGCCGTCCACCACGATGATGTCAGCAAGCTTGCCGGCGGTGATGGTGCCGACGTCCTTGCCCAGGCCGCAGCATTCGGCGGCGTAGCCAGTGGCGGACTGGATGGCCAGCGACGCGCTCATGCCCTTCTCGACCATCAGCTCAAGCTCGCGGGCGTTGTCGCCGTGGACGAAACCGCCGGCGTCGGTACCGGCCACGATGCGGACGCCTTCCTTGATGGCAAGTTCCACGCTCCGGATGTGGATGTCCATCAGGGCCTGGGCGCGCACCCTGATGTGGGGCGCGCTGACGGTGCTGTGGAAGTCGTAGACCTCGAACGTGGGGGTGAAGAAAGTGCCCTGATCGGCCATCATCTTGAGCATGTCGGGGTCGGTGGCGAGGTAGCAGCCGTGCTCGATGGATCCGGCGCCGGCCTGGATGGCGATGGGTAGGCCGGTACCGCCGACGGCGTGGCACAGTGTGCTGCGTCCCAGCGCGGCCGCTTCGTCCACCAGGGCTTTGGCCTCATCCAGCGCGTAGGCCTGGTCCAGCGGGCCGTTGCCGGGGCGGCCGGAGGCGCCTCCGGTGGTGGCGAACTTGATCTGGTCGGCGCCACAGCGGATCAGTTCCCGAACCTTGGCGCGAACGCCGTCCACACCGTCGGCCACGCCGTCGGGAGCGAGAGGGTCGTGGCCGAGGATGACCTTGCGGTGGCCGCTGCCACTCACCTTGTCCTCGATGCCGCCGGTGGGGGACATGATGTTGATCGAGATGACCAGGCGGGGGCCCTTGATCAGCCCTTCCTCAACTGCCATCTTGAAGCCGGCGTCCAGGCCGCCAGCGTCGCGCACGGTGGTGTAGCCGGCGGCCAAGGTGTCCTCGATGACCTGAGCGGTGCGGATGTTGAACAGCGACGACGGCTCGTCCATGCCCCAGCGCCCGGTGAGGCCGTAGCCACCGGAGGCCAAGTGATCATGCACGTCGATGAGTCCGGGCATGATGGTGTGCCCGGAGGCATCAAGCACCTCCGCTCCCTCCGGGATGGGCACGGATGCCCGGGGACCGACCTCTACGATTCGCTCCCCGTCCACGAGCACGGTGACGTTTTCGACCGTCGGCGCTCCCGTGCCGTCAATCAGGTTCCCTCCGACAATAGCGAGCATGGTGTACCTCTCAATGCGACCTGCGGGTTGTGCGGCCATTATATGCGAATGTCCTTCGGGACGGTATGGTATTATTGGCGCGAGCAGAACCCGGCCATTTTTGAACCCAGACATGCACCGATACGCCATCCTCACCGTCAGCACATCCGGAGCCCAGGGCCAGCGTGAAGACACGGGCGGGCAGGCCATTCGGGACAAGTTGCCGCCACCGGATTACGAGGAAGTTCGTTACGAGATCGTCGCGGACGATGAGACGACCATAACCGAGCGGATCCGTGAATGGTCGGATTCGGGAGAGGTTGACCTCATCGTCACCACGGGCGGGACGGGCATGGGTCGGCGGGACGTGACGCCCGAAGCCGCGAGCCGGGCGATGGACCGCGAGGTGCCAGGCATGGCGGAGGCGATGCGCGCGGAGACGCTGCGTTTCACGCCGATGGCGATGCTCAGCCGCTCCGTGGTTGGGATCAGGGGTTATACGCTGATCATAACTCTCCCCGGCAGCCCGCGAGGTGTTGGGGAGTGCCTGGATGTGGTTCTGCCGGTGCTGCCGCACGCCCTGGAACTGCTGCAGCGCGAATCAGTGCAGGAACACCCCCGCTAACAGCTTTCGACCAGATGGAGATTGCCGCAAGATGACCACCAACGCCAACCCGAACGAATCCGCTCCCGTATATTGGCCGCGGGTGAAAGAACTGCTGGACAGCATCATGGAACGGTGGATAGAACGGCACGGACGCCAGCCCTATCCCGGGATCCATGAATACTGGTGGGAAACGCCCGAGGAGTTGGCGAACTCGGTGCTCAACGGCTACCCATCCATCGAACCGGGGAAACCGGGAGCGGAGACCCACCTGGTGCGTTCGCTGAGGTTGGGGTGCGGCACGTTCGGCCGGATGCCGCTCCGCGGGCCGTTTTTGTCGAGAGCGGAGGCTGCCGAGATAGCCTCATGGATCGACGCAGGGATGCCGACGGGGCCGGAGGACGCTGAGTGAGGCCGGCCGCGATTCATTCGGCGTCCCGCAAGGGATGGGACGTTCGGGCACAGAATTTTAGGGGCGGGTTGCAAACCCGCCTTTACACCGTATGCTCAGGTGTTCGGAGCAATGCCACGGCCACAACGCAGGGGCGGAGGATTATTTGCCCTGATACCGGGCGGCCATGCGACCCGGCCAATGATCCGGACAAAACATAGGGGCGGGTTCGCAACCCGCCCCTACATGGTTGAGTGTCGCCTGCTCTACAGCAGCACGGGCTCCTTTTCCTTCTGGTAGACCTGGATTCGGCCACGAGTGTGGTCGAGGATCGCGATCTGGCCATCGGGGGTTACCCGAACCGCGCACGGGTTCGCGAAGATCTTCTCGAACTCGCCGCCATCATGGGTGATGGCCATGGTCCGCTGGCGGATCATGTCGGGGTTGGAGTTGAGCTTGGTCTTGCCCCATCCGGAGATCTCGTGGTCGCCCTTCAGCTGGGCGCGGAACCGTCCGTCGGGAGCGAGGATCTGGACACGGTCGTTCTCGCGGTCGCAGACATAGATGTCGCCATCGTTGTCGACGAACACGGCGTTGGGGCGCTTGAACTGGCCGGGGCCGTCGCCGCTCATTCCATAAGAGGCCTGCCACTCGCCGCCCTGGTTGAATATCTGGATGCGGTCGTTGCGCCAGTCGGCCACGTAGATCAGGCCATCCTTGTCCAGGCAGATGCCCCAAGGAAGGTTGAGTTGGCCGTCGCCGGAGCCGGCGCCACCGAACTGGCTCTTGAAGGTTCCGTCAAGGCCATAGCTCTGGATCCGGTTGTTGCGGCTGTCCACGACCCACATGGTGTCGCCGTCGATGACGATGCCGGATGGGCCGTTGAACTGGCCTTCGCCGTCGCCGGACTCGCCCCAGTGGCTGAGGTACTCGCCGTCGCCGTCGAAGATGGTGATGCGGTTGAGCCACTCGTCGGCAACGTAGAGGTTGCCTTCGCCGTCCAACGCGCAGGCGGTGGGCCAATAGAGGTCGCCAGGGGCTTCGCCGAACTGGCTGAACTCACCTACGAAATCTTCGTCGAGGGTCACGATGGAAACGCGGACGCCGTCGGGACGGTTTTCGTAGGAGCGGTTGACCACGTAGACCTTGCCCTCGTCATCGATAGCCAAGTCCATGGGGTTGCGCAGGCCGGTTCCGTTGAACTCGTTGCGCCCGATGGAGTGGCTATAGGTGAAGGCAGTGTCCACGAGACCGAAAAGGTGGGTACTCATAGACTTCCCTCGCTTTGATCGTCAGTCTGAGGGCCACAGCCGGACCGTCGATGAGGACGGACCGCTGT
>JAJDXU010000105.1 GCA_022823105.1 Dehalococcoidia bacterium | reverse complement strand
ACGAACCCTTAGACGACGATGACGACGACCCGTATGAAGAGGACGAGGAGGACGACGACTGAATCGGCCCGCGTTCCCTGACCGAACGTATGCCAATAACAACTATCGCGCACTGCTTGGGGAATCGTTGACTGCGTGTTGAGCCCTCGCTAAAATAAAACCACAATCCAACAGAAGCGTGGCGGTATCGCACTAATCTTGGCGACCGCCGGCAAGCACACGGAGGTGGCGCCATAGCCAGGCAATATAGGGTCAACGAACAAATACGCGTCCCGCAGGTAAGGGTAATCGGAGAAGACGGCGAGCAGCTTGGGGTAATGACAGTGTCCGACGCGCTCTCCAGGGCGCGTATGAACGACCTTGACCTGGTGGAGGTGGCGCCCAACGCCGATCCTCCGGTCGCCCGCCTCCTGGATTACGGCAAACTCCGCTACCTCTCCTCCAAAAAGGAACGCGAGACCCGCAAATCCCAAAAAAGCAACGAACTCAAGGAAGTCCGTTTCCGACCCAACATCGGCACCCACGACTTCGACGCCAAGATGCGCAAGGTCCGCCAGTTCATCGGTAACGGCGACAAGGTCAAGTTGACGGTCCGGTTCCGAGGACGGGAAGCCGTCCACCAACAGAACGGCCTGTCTCTCCTGAAGAAAGTGGCGGAGGAAATGAAGGACCAGATCCGACTGGAGCAGCAACCCTCCATGGAGGGTCGCGCCATGTCAATGGTCCTTATCCCCAGTCCCGCTGCCACTGCCACCGGACGCCAGGAGCGCAACGAAACCCAGGACTCCGACACCGCGGAATAGGAAAATATGCCCAAACTGAAAACCCACAAAGGCGCCAAGGCGCGCATCCACGTAACCGGTTCCGGCAAGCTCATGCGCCGCAAGCGCATGAGTAGTCATCTTCGGCGCAAGAAGCCCAAGAAGGTGACCCGGAAGTTCGCCCAGAAAATGGCTTACGACAAGGCCGACGTGAAGCGCCTCAGCCGCCTCATACCCTACGACGTCTAAAATTTGGAGAACCCAGCACCGTGCCAAGAGTCAAACGGGGCGTGACCAAGCGCGCCCGCCACAAGAAAGTCCTGAAAGCCGCCAAGGGCTACCGAGCCTCGTCCAGCCGCAACTACAAGTGGGCCAAGGAGGCGGTGATGCACGCGTGGAGCCACGCGTACCGCCATCGCCGGGAGCGCAAGGGCGATTTCCGCCGCCTGTGGATCATCCGCATCGGCGCCGCCTGCCGACAGCACGGCCTCACCTACAGCCAGTTTATGCACGGCCTCCGGGTCGCCGGCATCGAGATCGATCGCAAGATGCTGGCCGACATGGCCGTCCGCGACCCCGACGCCTTCGAGCGCCTCGTGGAGGTCGCCGCAGCAGCGACAGCCGCTCCATAAACCCGACCGCCCTTCGCGATTTCCGTAGGGGCGAATGATGATTCGCCCCTGTTTCTATTGCTCCACCAACGTCCATGTGATCAGGGATCGGTCAGCCTCATCACACCCGTACAGCATCAAATCGCGGCGCAGATGGTTGCGGCCGCCGGCAGGTTCGCCAGCGCCTTCAGCAACCCCAACGCATAACGCCTGCTCCTCAGCGGACTGGATACGTATCCGCCCGTCGTTGCCCAGCCGGAAATCCTGACCGGCGTCCGCGGCGTCGCACGGCGACACCCCCACCGCTGCATCAGGCGCGACTTCCACCGCCATCAGGCACCGCCCGTGCCGATCCAATCGGATGCCCTTGCCGTCAACCAAGGAAAACAGTTGGTCATCCGACCTCGGTTTGCACGTGTGGGCTTGCAACGGCGCGTCCAGCATCAGGTTCGCGCCGAATCCGGCCACGTCGATGCAATAACCCTCTTGGTCATCCAGGAAGTCCGCGAGCCTCAGGAGGCCCGCAGCAGCAACCGGAGGCACCGATTGGGTCGCAGCCGCTGCGGAGGGCGTCAGCGTAGGCCCACTCGACCCCGCGGGAGGCGCGGCCGATGGGTTTACCACCCGTTCCCCTCGTTCCGTGGGCGTGATCTCGGCGGGCCTCGACGGGTCAGCCGCGCAGGCGATCAACCAGGCGACGGCCAGCAATGCCACCGCCGGCCCGGCCCTCATTCGTGGAAACGCTGCAACAGCCGGTAGAGCGCCTCCGCTCCGAACTCCAAAGCCGACACCGGCACGCGCTCGTTGGCAGCGTGGATCGTCTTTAGAAAGTCAAACTCCGCGGGCAGGTTCATCGGCATCCACCCGTAGGTTTGTATCCCCAGCTGCGCAAAGTGCCGCCCGTCCGTCCCCGCCGGCATCAGCATCGGCGCCGAAACCGCGTCCGGGTCCTGCTCGGATATGATGCCCGCCAGCGTGTCAAACATGCCCATGTTGAATATCCACGGTTTGGGCTGGAAATTCACCGCCCGCAACTCGATGGCAGGGCCGGCAATCGCCTGCAATTCGCCCAGCAGGTCCTCGGCATCGTAGCCGGGCAGCATCCGGCAGTCGAGATTGACGGTCACCTCGCTCGGAATGACGTTGGCTTTCTCCCCACCGTTGATGATGGTCGCGTTGGCGGTGTGCCGGAAAAGAGGCTCCATCTCCTTGCCCACCGGACCCATCCGCCGCAGCATGCTGCCGGTCAATGCGGGGTTGAGCAGCAGCTTCAAAAACGCGCTGTCCGGTAACGGCAGCGTGTTGGACATCGCCTCCACCATCATCCGCGTCACCGGGTGGATGTGGAACGGCAGGGCGGTGCGGTCCAGTTTCACCAGGAATTCCGCCATTCGTGTAGGAGCCGTATCATGATGCACCAGTGAGCCATGCCCGCCCGGCCCCCGCGCGATGGCCTCCACGCGGCAACCCTGCTTCTCCGCCACCTGCACCATGTAGAACTTGCGACCCCGGTAAGACTTGCTGAACCCACCGAATTCGCCCACGGCGTAGCGAGCGCCTTCAAAAAGCTCCGGATGGGCGTCGGTGAGCCATGCCGCGCCCGTATGACCGCCGGCCTCCTCATCCGAAACCAGCGCGAGAATAACGTCCCCAGGGAGGTTGACGCCCTCCAGGTGCGCCCGCACGAAGGCGTCCATCATCATGGCCACGCCGCCCTTCATGTCCAGCGCGCCTCGTCCCCACACGTACCCGTCCAGCAGCCTGCCCTCAAACGGAGGAACGTCCCAAGGCTGCGCCGCCGTCGGCACCACGTCGATGTGTCCGTACAGCAGCAGAGGTGGCGCTTTCCCGTCCCCTCGTAGCCGGCTGATCAGGTTGACACGGTTCGGGTCGTCGCCAATAAGATTCGAGGAGATTCCGGCCCTGCTCAGCGCTTCCTGGCAATGGACAGCGCATTCACGCTCATTGCCGGGCGGGTTGGTCGTGTCGAACCGGATCAACTCCTGCAGCAGTTCCGCTACGTGGATCCGCTCGCTCGCCTTTGGCAAGGGGATGGTCATCGCCCAGCGCGGCTAAACCCGGGGCGACCCCGCATCGGCATCGTCTCCCCCATCGGTTTCGCTCGCATCTTCCAGGTTCACGTTCAGGCCCTGCAGGAACTCCTCGATGCTGGACGGCAGCGGAGTGGATGGCTCGGTTTGCCCGCTTTCTCCGTACTCGGTGTCGTACATCTCTTCGATCCGGCCGAGCATGTCCCCGCTGGGTATCTGGCCGTCTTTTTCGGTCAGCTCGTCGTATTGCTTCTGACCGCGGTCGGTCTGCGCGATGTAGTCCGGAAAATCGTACAACTTGCAGAGGACGTCCATCATCCGGGCCGCGCCCTGGTAGTCATCGTCCAAGTTCAGGTACTGCGGCAGATGCACCACGAACGCCCGTGTCTCCAACCCCAACTTCGTCGCGGTTTCGGTGATGGTGTACGTGATGGTGGTCGGGCCTTCGTAGCTGCTCGGCTTCGCGTTGGCGATGTTGTAGTCCCTCTCCACGTGCTGCCCGGTGCCCAAACCGGACACTACCAGCGGCCGCGTGTGCGGGACCATGTCGTACATCCCGCCGATCAGCGCATATTGTTTCACGCCAAAGTGTCGGATGATCTCCAGCATCGCATCCGAGTAGTCTTCCCCGTAGAGGTGCGGCTCCAGCAGGTGCGCCGTCAGCAGGTGCGGGCCATCCTCCGGATTGGAGTACCGGATGATGGTGTTGGGGATAGTTACCTCCCGATTCCCACTGACCAGGTAGGATCGGGGTCGATAGCGCGTGAAATCATAGAACCGGCCCGGTCGGTACAGCCGCCCCAGTTCCTTGCTCCGCAGGTGCCGCTCGATGCGGCCCAGCGAGAGGCTCCCCACGTTCCCCACGTCGATCCAGGGCCGCAGGACCACCAGCATGTGCGGGTCCCGCAACTCTGGCGCCGGTTCCACTATGTCGAATTCGCCTATACGCATAATTGGCCTGCACGGTAACATCGGACATTTTTGGAGTCAAGGTAATCTCACGCCCCACGAGTACCCAGTTTGTCATCGCCAGTAGCCAGTCCGCCCCCAGCGGACCCTCGAAGACAGTTCCGGCGAAAATGGGCACGGGTGAAGCGTTTGAGGCTAGCGGGGCGGCGGAGTTGGAAGATGGTCGTGGGACCGCATCGTGATTGGCAGGACTCGGGACGGCGGAGATTTTCGGAAATCCCGCTCATTTCCTCTCATGTCGGCTCATTTGAGTAGGTCCGCCGGGTCGGTCATGGGGGCGGAGAGCGCGGTTTTGGCGGCGATAATCATGGTTTTGGCGGGCGGGTGAGCGGTTTTTTTGGTGGATCGGCATTTGGAGTACGGCATGGGACCGGTCAGGGGTGGGAGGACGATATGGATGAGGGCGTTCCGGTAATCAGATGGTAAGGACGGAGGGAGGGTAGCGGCAACAGGGAAGTGTCACTGGACCGGGTCTTTTCAAAGTCGCCGTGGTCATTGCGCTTCCGCCTCTGGCAGAGGCGCAATGACGGTTCCAGCCAAAATGGACACGCCCGCGTATCTCAAACCCCACCGGCGCGCCAAAAACCATTGGCAACACCGAACCTCAGGCGATACACTTCCGGCCATTCCTCCGTAAGGTGAGCGCTGTGCAAGAATCCCAACCAGCAGCTCAGGTCGATCGCTCCCACCTCCCGTTGGGCGGCAAAACCATCATGCCCGGGCTCGCGTCCGGCCATGTCATGTTTCACTGGGTGATCCAGAGCTTCATCGTCGTGCTCCCCGAAATTCAGGCCGCATTCGGTTTAACCGCGGTGGGTGTCGGGGGCCTGCTTACCGCCCGCGAGGTCGCCGCCGGCGTGGTGGCCCTGCCCGGCGGCGTGGCCGTGGACATCATACGGCGTTATTGGGGCATCCTCCTGGCCCTGTGCCTGGGAGCCTGCGCCCTGGGTTCCCTCGCGATAGGCATATCCCCGGTGTATTTCCTCCTGCTCCTGGGCATCGCCATCGTCGCCGCGTCCCATTCCATCTGGCACCTGCCCGCGTCCTCCTCCCTGTCCTATCATTTCGCCCACCGGCGCGGCATGGCGTTGTCCGTCCACGGAGTGGGCGGGAGCATCGGCGACGTGGCGGGCCCGGTCGCCACCGGAGCCATCCTGCTGTTCCTCACCTGGCAGCAGTTGCTCAGCTTGTACGCCGCCGTCCCCCTGGTTCTCGGCGTCCTGGCGTTGTGGGCATTCCGCAACATCGGCCGCGTCACCGAGCAGGAACAGCCCGACACGGACATGGGCAGTCGCATCCAGGCCACCCGCCAACTGCTCAAAAACCCGGCGCTCTGGGGCCTCATGTTCGTGCGAGGGCTCCGTTCCATGGCCCTGGTCTCGCTGGTGACCATCCTCCCACTGTATCTCGACAACGACCTCGGCTTGTCCGAATGGAACCGTGGTTTCCACATCGGGTTGTTGATTGCCGTCGGACTGGTGGCCAAAACCGGCGCCGGCTACCTGTCCGACCGTTACGGCCGCAAGCAGGTGCTCGTCCCCGGCCTGGCCTGGTCCTGCCTGATGGCGCTGGCCCTGGTGGTGTTCGATGGCGGCATCATGCTCACCGTCACCATCGCTCTCCTTGGACTGTTCCTCTACCCGGACCAGCCCATCCTGACCGCCACCATATTCGACGTCGTCGGCCGCGAGGTCGCGTCCACCGGGCTCGGCGTCGTGGCATTCACCGCTTTCCTGATGGCAGCCGGCGCCGCCATCATCGCCGGTGCACTGTACGAGTACGGCGGTTTCTCAGCCGCCGTGTACTTCATCGCGGCGTTGTTCGCCCTATCCGCCGTGGTCTTCCTACTGCTGCCGGTGGCCAATCGCGCGCCGGAACCCGCGGCTTCCTGACCACCCTCAGGCCTCAGCTGGCCAAAACAAAGGCCCCGGGCCATAACACAACCCGGGGCCTTTGCCTGCTGCAAGCCGGGTGAGGTCTCAGCAATTACCCATTTCGGTCAGCCGGCCCTCGCGCCACGCGACCATACCGCCCTTCACCGTCGCGAACGTGTCCAGGCGCAGCGAACCGTCCACGTTGTGCCCCGCCATGTCATGCCACACGAACCTGCCCTGCCGCTGCTCCCAGACGGCAGCGTCGCCCTCCATCCCGACTCCCAGCGACCCGATGCTCTCTTCCAGTCCCAAAACCTGCGCTGGCCGCGTCGTGCTCGCCGCAATGGCGTCCGGGAGCGACATGCCCATCGCGTGGAACTTGCTCACCAGGTCATTCATCAGGTAAACGATCCGGCCCGGCGGGGCGATGTGTATATCCGTGCTGATGGTATCCGGCGCCATCCCCTGGTCCATCGCGGCCTTGACCACCTCAACGTCGCAGTGAACGCCCGCGTGCGCCACATCCATGATGACCCCGCGGTCCGCGGCATTCCGCACTTCCGGCCGCAGTTTGCCGCTGTTGTCCAGGATGTTTTCCGGCAGCCCGTTGAACGCATGGGTCGATATGTCTCCAGGGCCCAAATGCTCAAGCACATCGGGCAGCGGGATCGGCGTGCCGCTCACGTGGACCATCAGGCGCACGCCCGCCTCCGTCGCGGCCTGCTTGGCCTTGGCCATGGCCTCGTGCGCGTTCCACCGGGCCACGGCGTCGTAGTGCATCCGGACCTTGACCCCGAACAGGAAACCGGGGTTCTCCTTGATCGCCCGCACCGTCTCGTCCACGTCGATGATGCGCATATCGTGCAGGCCCCCGCCCAGGACCCGGTTGGCCGCCAGCCCGACTGCGCCGATGTGCAGGAACGCAATCAGCCGCGTGCGGTGCGCCGGAAATACGTAATCCCGCATCGCCCCGTAGTTCAGAAATCCCGAACTGCCCGCATCGACTCCGGTGGTGACCCCGCTGCCCAGGCACGTCTGGTCCGCGTGCACCGCGCTGCCGCTGCCGCCGTGGTAGAAGTGACCGTGGAGGTCGACCAGCCCCGGGGTGACCAGCTTCCCCGACACGTCGATCGATTGCGTCGCGCTGGACGGATCGATGCTCTCGGCCACCGCCGCAACCTTGCCGTCCTTGAAAGCGATGTCGCGCGGCTCGTTGTTGATTCCCAGGCCGGGATCCAGCAGATTCCCGCCCGTGAGCGCCAGGTCATAAATAGCGGTAGTCATCGGAGCCATCTCCCTCCGGTCCGAAAATATGCGTGCGGGTCTGCCCCACCAAAAGGGGTGACCCGTCGGCCGCCCCCACAATACCGAAACCGCTGCGGACAGGCAATCAGTCCTCGTCCCAATAGTAGTCCTCGGCAGTCAGGTTTTCCTGCCACCAACGCCGCAGGCGCGGCAGCACCAACTCCTTGGGCTTGCGGAAGTCCGCCTCCACAAAGTCCAGCGAATCGGCCAGCGGCCGGGCCTCCCATTTCTGTATCGCCTCAAGGATGAACCGCTGGACCATCTCCGGGGAACGCGCCTCCAGCCGGCCCAACTGGTACGCCAGCGTAACCGCCATTTGCATCTGGCAGATCATCGCGTGGGCGTCTTCCTCACGCAGGTTCTCCGGCATCGCGCCGGATTGGTCGATAAAATCGTCCAACACCTGCCCAATGATCAACGGCGGGTCGTTTTCATCCTGCTCGGGCAGGAACTCGGTCAGCCGGTCCGTGAGGTCGGCTACCCCATCCTCCGGCAGCGCAAAGTTCGCCCATTGTTCGTTGCCGGATTCCGAGTTCGGGTTGTGCTGATCGTCGCTCATCATAGGGACTCTCGTGGGCTGATTCAGCCTGCCGGAGGCACAGATAACGATCTCCGAACCCCGGCCAGCGAGGATTGCCGGTCCACGCCAGCAATTGTATCACGGCGGCATTCCCGACCCCCGGCGGCCCGGCTCTCACTGCCAACCGGCGTCCCAACCGCCACCTGCCGTCAACACAGGTGGTGATCAAGACATTTCCGTCCCGGCCCGCCCGTTTTTGGGCGCGATCCGCCAATATGCGTATAATCCCTCAGTGAGATCGCAACCCGTCACGCCATGTCCACCAACACCCTCCCCGACATCACCATCTCCGTACAGGCAACCTTGGTCGACGGCGACGGCGACATGCCCCCGGTCGATTGGTGCGCCGACGCCGTCCGGCACGGGTTGGCCCAGGCGCTCGCCCCCGATGCCGTCGGTCAGGTCAGCCTCCTGATCACCGATGACGAGACCGTCCGCGACCTGAACCGGGAGTACCGTGGCCTCGACCAGACCACCGACGTGCTGTCGTTCTCGGCGGAACACCCCGGACACTGGGAGGGAGCGGCCGAATCCCAGGTTTCCGAGCCCGGGTGGCCGGCGGACTGGCCTCTGCCCGACGACGAACCGCCGCCTCTCGGCGACATTGTCGTCTCTCTCCCCCAGGCCAAGCGCCAGGCCTTCCAGCAGGGAGTCCATCTGCGGCGCGAACTCGCCCTGCTGCTGGTCCACGGCGCGCTGCACCTCCTGGGTCACGACCACTACGAGGACGACGAGCGCGACGCCATGCAGCGCCTGGAACAGTCCGCTCTCCTGCGCATCTTCGGATCATCGGAGTCCTGACCCGATGCGAATGTCCAGCCGGGAATTCGAGCGGCACGTCCTCGCCGCCTACGGGCAATTGCCTCCCGCCGCTCAGGCTGCCCTGGAAGAGGGCAACATCGACATCGTCGTCGAGGACTGGCCCGGTCCTGAGGCCGAGGGCGCATCCGACCCCCACCATGAGGACGGCGCACTGCTGGGCCTCTACGTCGGCATACCCCTCATCGACCGCTACGGCGGCGACCCTGTCCTGCCTGATTGCATCTATATCTACCGTCGCCCCATCCTGGAGGTTTCCGATTCATACGACGCAGTGGTGGAGGAGATTCGCATCACGTTGCTTCACGAAATTGGGCATTACCTCGGATTGGGAGAGCAGGATTTGGAACGCCTCGGTTATGCATGAACTGCCGGGGACGCCCTGGCCCGATCGCATCGCCTGGCTCATCGGCTCGGGTTTCGGATGTGGACTGTCGCCCCTGGCTCCCGGCTCAGTCGGCTCGCTGGGAGGCGCGGTAATCCTCTACATCCTCTCCTTCGCCGTCCCCACCGGTTGGTTCGTTTGGCAAGGATCCGCAACCGCAGCGCTGCTGTCCGCGCTGGGTCTTGCCATCGGCATCTGGGCCACCGGACGCATGTCCACTCCGGACAATCCCGACCCCGGCAGCGCCACGTGGGACGAGTACGTCGGGATGTGGCTCACCTGTCTGTTCGTACCTTTCGGATCACCGGTGTGGCTGGCCGGAGCGTTCGTCGTATTCCGCGCGTTCGACGTGTTGAAGCCCTGGCCTTGCCGCAGGTTGGAGCGGCTCCCCGCCGGATGGGGCATCATGCTCGACGACGTTGGCGCCGGCCTGTGGGGCGCCCTCGTAATGGTCGCCGGCCTGTTCTTGTGGCAGTTCGTCGAACCCGTCGCGCCCGGCTTCCTCGTGAATCTTATGGCGTACTAACGCCTCGCTCCCACCTGCTCCCGGATCGCTTTCAGGATGTCCACGTTGGGCTTGTCCGGGCCCCGGCTGTCCTCGCCGAACCCCGGCACTTCCAGGAAAAACGGCACATCCGCAAACGCCGGGTGCAACATAATGTTCGTGAACCCCTGCTCGCCGATCAAACCCTCGCCGACGTTGTCGTGGCGGTCCACTCCGGACCCGCACGCCCTCTTCGAATCGTTGGCATGTACCGCCGTCAGCCGGTCCAGACCGATGTCCCGGTCGAACTCGTCGATCATCCCGGCCACGCCTTCCGGATTGGTCAGGTCATAGCCCGCTGCGAACGCATGCTGCGTATCCAGGCAAATTCCCAACCGCTCGCTGTCCACCGCCCGCAGCACGTCGCCCAGCTCGCTGAATTTGGCGCCGATATGCTGGCCCATGCCCGCCATGTTCTCCAGGCACAGGATCGGCCCCTCGGGAGTCTGATCCAGCACTCGTTTGACGCTCTCCACCACCTGCGGGAATACTCCGTCGTAACCCGCGCCGCCGTGGCTCCCCGGGTGGAATATCACCCCGCCGGCGCCGATCTGTTCGGCAAGATGCATGTACTGCACCAGCGAAGTCACAGATTTTTCCACGTTCTCCGGGTTCGGGTTGCCCAGGTTGATCAGGTAAATCGCATGCAGGAACGGCGGCGCCAGGCCGGCCTCGGCATTTTTTTCCTTGAATCCGTCCGCCTGGGCATCGGTCAGTGGCTTGAAACGCCATGACCGCGTCGACGAGCCAAATATCTGGACCGCCTCCGCGCCGATTTCAACCGCCCGGTCCACGGCGTTGCCGATCCCTCCGGCTGCGGATACATGAGCGCCGATGATCATTTCATTTTCCTCTCAGAAATTGGTACTGTTCACCGTGACACTATCACAACACGTCCGCCTGCATCACCACCATGCCCCCTGCAGCAATCCCAATTCCCGACACCATGTCTGCTCTCGCCCTCGTCGAACCGGGACGGCCGCCGCAGGTCGCGTTGACCGCCCGACCCACTCCGTCGCCGGGCCCCGGAGAAGTCCTGCTCCGCGTCGACGCCTGCGGATTCTGCCACCACGACCTGCTGGTGATGAGCGGCGTGTTACGCAGGGGCGTGGCCAGGGAGGTAACCCTCGGCCACGAAATAGCCGGTACCGTCGTGGCGACCCACCCCGACGTGTCCGGAATACAGCCCGGTACCAGGGCGGTCAGCCTCCTCACCGCCGTCTGCGGACAATGTGAGCGTTGCACCGCCGGCAACGAGCACCGCTGCTTGGTCGGAGCGGGCATCGGACACGGCCGGGACGGTGGATTCGCGGAATACGTAGCGTTGCCCGCCGCCGCTTTGGTGGCTATCCCGGACGCCATCCCGTCAGAACAGGCCGCCCTCCTTGCCTGCCCCCTGGGGGTCTCGATGCACGCCGTGAAGGCGGCGGAAATTTCGCCGGGCGACACGGTGGTGGTAACGGGCGCCGGCGGCGGCCTGGGCGCCCACGCCGTGCAATTGGCCGCCGCTCAGGGAGCCCAGGTGATCGCCGTCACCACATCGCCCCACAAGACGGCAGACCTCGAATCCCTCGGCGCATCCCTGGTGATCGACGCCAACGACGGCCCGGACTTCTCCGATATAGTCATGGCCCTCACCGAAGACGCCGGCGCCAACGCCGTCATCGATACGGTCGGCCCACCCCTGTGGCCGGCGACCCTGCGGTGCCTCGGCCAATTCGGCCGGCTTGTTCTCCTCGGCGACCTCACTGGCGAGCCGGTCGCCCTCCGCCTCGCCGAGGTCATCTTTCGCGACGCCCACATAATCGGGGTTTCCGGCGTGTCATTGGCGACCTTGGAACAGGCGGTCAACCTCGCCGCCGCTGGCCGGGTGCGCCCGGTGGTCGCCCGGACCCTGCCGCTCACGCCCGAAGGCATCGCCCAAGCCTGCCGACTGTTGTCGGAACGCGAGCCATTGGGCCGCGTGGTGCTTACGCCGCCGCCTCTCGACGGCCCAGCGTGAAGACGCGGCCGAACTCCCGGCGCTCCCAGATCACCAGGAACTGCGCCGCGATGAATATCGAGCTGTAGGTACCCACCACCACGCCTATCGCCACCACTAGCAGCAACTCCCGGATCGAATCGCCCCCGATCAGGAGCATCGCCAGCAGCACCATCAGCGTCGTAAAGCTGGTGTTTATGGAACGGCCCACGCTCTCGATGATGCTCAGGTTAACCGTGTCTTCCAGTCTCCGGTCCGGAACCCGAATCGCGTTCTCGCGTATGCGGTCAAACACCACGATCGTGTCGTTCACCGAGTAACCCGCCACGGTGAGAATGCCAACGATGAACATGGAGTTCACCTCCATGCCCAGCGCCCGGCCCAGGATCGAAAACACCCCCAGCACGATCAGCGTGTCATGCACCAGCGTAACCACCGCGGCCACCCCGTAGCGGTACGCCCGCGGGACCCTCCGGAACGCGTACCAGATGTAGCCCAGTATGAACACCGATGCCACCATCAGGGCCAGGAAGGTGTTCCGCACCGTTTCCTGCGCGATGATCGGCGATACCGTGTCCACCCCCGACGCCAGGATCGGCCCGACCGATCCCTCCAGCTCGTCCTGGATCACCTGCCGCTCCGACACCTGCCCGCCCGTCGATTCTTCAAGCACGCGCGTGCGAATCAACACCGAATCGTCACCCACTGCCTGCACCAGCGCGTTCGGATGGCCCATACGGGACAGCACACTCTTTACGTCCGCCGGCTGCACCGGTTCCTGGAACGTGATGTCCAGCACCGACCCGCTGGTGAAATCAATGCCGGGTTTCAGACCGGACCCGCCGCTCGCCCACCCCGGTGGCGCAATCATGGACAACATGCCCGGGATTATCAGGCAGGCAGATATGACGAAATACCAACCCCGTTTTCCTACAATGTTGAACATTTGCTATCGGCCTCCCTGGGCTGACCGGGGTTGTTGGCCGGTGCTGCGAGGTTGAATTTTTTCGGGAGTGAACAGGTTCGCCATCCCGCTCATGCCCATCGCCTGGAAAGCCTGCAAGAGGTTCCGGCTCACCAGCACCGCCGTGAACATGCTCACCAGCACGCCCACCAGCAGGGTCAGCGCGAAACCGTTCACCAATCCTCCGCCCAGTCGGTTGCCGAACCACAGCAACACCACGCACGTGATCAGCGTGCTCACGTTGCCGTCCCGAATCGCGGGCCAGGCGCGGTTGAATCCCACGTCCATGGCGGACGCCAGGCTGCGCCCCAAACGGATCTCTTCCTTGATGCGTTCAAATATCAAAATATTGGCGTCCACCGCCAGACCAATCGAGAGGATGAAGCCGCCAATGTGGGGCAGGGTCAGCGTGATCGGTACCAGCTTGAAGATCGCCAGCGTCACCACCGCGTAGCAGACCAGCGCGATGGCTGCCACGACACCCGCCGCCCGGTAGTATGCGATCACGAACAGCAGCACCAGGCCCAGCCCCACCAGGCCGGCCTGCAGGCTGCGCTCCAGCGACTCCGCGCCCAGCAATGCCGCAACATCCGATTCCTGGATCAGCGTCAGCGGCACGGGGAGGCTGCCGGATTTCAATTGCACCGACAGCGTGCGCGCGCTTTCGCGATTGAAATCGCCGGAGATCTGGCTGCGACCGTCGCGGATGTGGGCGCGGGCCACCGGCGCGATCAGCTGCTCGCCGTCCAGGATCACCGCAATCACCTCGTCGGAGTCCGGATTGCTCTGAACGTTGATCTCGCTGGTCATCTGCCCGAATATGTCCGCCCCCCGGTTGTCGAACTGGATGTTGACCACCCACTCGCCCGTCACCGAGTCCGTGCTTGCGTATGCGTCGACCAGATCGTCTCCCGTCAACCCGATGTCGCTGTCGGCAAACGGCGGCACGCAGCCCAGTCCGATCACGGGGCCGGCACACTGCCTCCGCAGGAATTCCAGCTGAGCCGTCTCGCCGATCAGTCGCTTGGCGTCCTCGATGCCGCCCGTCACCTGGTACAACTCCACCGGCCCCACCTCGGCCTCCAGCACCGCCTCCAGCTGTTGACGCTGCTCAATGCTCAACGTGTTGGTCGTGGTGACGCGGTATTCGTTGCCGCCCCTGCTGACCACCTCGGTCTCCCCGTACCCCCGGCCGTCCACCACGCTGCCCAGCTTTTCAACATCGGCTGCGTCAGAGAACCGCACGGTGATCACCGATCCGCTGGCGCCGGGCAATTGCACGATGATACGGTCCGCTCCGAACCGCTGCACGATCGGCTCTTCCGTGCCATACAGGTTCACGCGTCGGCTGATGATGTCCAGCACGCCGTCCATCTGGTCGGGTGTCGGCGGCGCCAGGTCGCTGTTCACGAACTCCGTCGGTTCGCCGATGCTGTCCACCAACGCCAGACGCACTGCCTCGCGTTGCTCCGGCGCCAGGTACGGGCCGACAATCTCAAACGACTGCCCATCCTCCCGTTGACTCACCAATCCCTGGTAATCGACCGCATCCAGCGCATCCGAAACGGCGGCCACGTCCGCTTCCACATCGTCCGCAAACAACACCGCCAGCGTGGTGCCCGTCTCCGCCTGGTACACCAGGTGCGCTCCGCCCTGCAGGTCCAATCCCAGCTTCAGGCCCAGCGGGCCCGTTTCCGCCCGGTCCAGGCGCGGAATGCCCGGTATAGCGATGTGAATTTCGGGCAGGGCCAGGGAAACGGCTGATACGGACAGGACGACCAGTATCAGGACGGTCAGGAGAACGGTGCGGCGTCGCATATCGGCGTAATCAATCCTCGAATGAATTATCTTCCAACAAACGGGCAGCCAACGACAGCGCCTCGTCGCGGCTGGATACCTCGCCCACCGCCTCTGCCTCGCGCAGCCTATCCAGCAGCGCTCCTATTCGGCGGCCGGGCGTTATGTTCAAAGCATCCATCAGGTCGTGGCCATTCACTAATGCGCGGGGGCCCTCCTCCCTCGCCGGAGGGGCGGCTCCCGCTTCAAGTACAGTGGCAATCATTCTAGCATAGTTATTCCAGCGCTCCGGCGACAGCTCGGGGCCGCGCGCCGCCAGGAAATCGGCCATCGCCAGGTAAAGCGTGTCCACTGCCGCGTCGCCCACGTCCCGATAGTAACGGTAAATCGCTCGCCGCGAGGGCATGGCGTCGCGTTCCCGCAACTGGCTCGGCCGCAGGTGATGCAGCACCATCGTCGACACCAAATCCGTCGTCCGACGGGCCAGCCGCAGGCTCGGCAATCGGCGCTCCACCATCTCCGCTCCCAGTTCACTGTGGCCCAGGAACCTGATGCGTCCGTTCTGGTCCGGCCCCTTCGTCTGCGGTTTGGCGATATCGTGCAGCAACGCCGCCAGTTTGAGCACGGTCCGCCGAGTGTGCCCGTCTCCGACGATCTCGGCGAAATGCGCATCCTCATTGGCCGTCCACGGCGCCATCGTGTAGATGGCATTGTTGCTGTGCCCGGCAGTAACCGCCTCGGCGTATTCGACGCAGTGCAGCAGGTGACCCCAGACGTCCCAATAGTGGTGGGCGCGCGGCTGGTCGCAGTTCCGCGTCTCCTCCAGTTCCGGAATCACGCGGCAGAGCAGATCCAGGCGATCCAGCACTTCAAGTTGCACCCTGGCCCCGTCCGCCGCCAGGATCGCCATGAATTCATCCCGAACGCGCTCGGCGGATACCCGGTGCAGCAGCGGCGCATCCCTCCGGATTGCTCGCGCGGTGTCCGGCTCCATCCGGAGTCCCTGTTGGTTGGCCAGGCGCACTCCGCGCAGCATCCGTCCCGGGTCCGCCTGAAAAACGCCGTCGCCGGTCGCCCTCAGAATCCCCCGCACCAGGTCGGCTGTGCCGTCCATGGGATCCACGATGGAGCCAAACCGCTCGCCGGAATC
>JAJDXU010000121.1 GCA_022823105.1 Dehalococcoidia bacterium | reverse complement strand
AGCGGCGACACTCCACACCAGTCGTTGATGCCGGCATGGATGTACCGCTCGTAGTCCTCGCTCAGGTTGGGCGGCACCTGGATGTTCACCCGCTCGCCCAGGATCAGCCGCGCCACCGCCGTCGTCCACATCAGCTCGTCGCCCGACGCATCCGGCACGTCCGCCATCGGCGTGTCCGACTTGGCCCGGAAGTTCTGCACGATCACCTCCTGGATATGCCCGAACCTCTGGTGCAACTCCCGTATCGCCAGCAGCGATTCCACACGCTCCGTCCGCGTCTCGCCGATTCCTATCAAAATGCCCGTCGTGAACGGTATCCCCAACTCGCCGGCCAACTCCATCGTCCGCAACCGCACCCGTGGCCGTTTGCTCGGCGCGAACTCGTGCGGCCCGCCCACCTCATATAGTCGCGGGCTGGAACTCTCCAGCATGATCCCCACCGACGGGTTCGTCGGCTGCAGCGCCTGCAACTCCCGCCGGCTCATCGTTCCCGGATTCCCGTGCGGCAGCAGGTCCGTCTCCTCGAACACCCGCCGGCACATCTCCGACAGGTAACCCAGCGTAGTGCGATGCCCATGCGCTGCAAGCCATTCGCCGGCTTCCCCGTACCTCTGCTCCGGCCGTTCCCCCAGCGTGAACAGCGCCTCGGTGCATCCCAGCCGCTCGCCCGCTTTCGCCACCGACATCACCGCGTCGCCAGACAGGAACAGTTCGTCCGCCTCATCGGGCGACTGCCGGAACGTGCAGTAACCGCAGAAGTCCCGGCACAGCCGCGTCAGAGGGATGAACACCTTGGGCGAAAACGTGATGACCCGTCCCCGTCCCCGGTCCCTCAACTCCGCCGCCACGCCGCACAGTTCCTCCATCCGATCTCCGCCAATCGCCACCAATTCGAGCGCCTCTTGATCAGACAACTCCCGGCCGTCCAGCAGCCGCGTCAATTGCGGCGGCCGGCGTCCAGCATGGGGAACGGAAATAGCGGAGGTCAATCGAAGATTCCTGGCGCAAAAAGCAAACTCGAACCATTGTATGCATGCGCCCGGCAACATTCAAGGCAAATTCATTGCCAAGCACGTAACGGTTGTACGTTATGTCAATTCACCGGTGACTTGCAACGTAGCAACGGCGTATGTTCAAGGCACATTATGTAAATAATCCTTTTCCCTTAACGCGCGTTTCCTTCTTATAGACGCTGCTTTAGCCGGACTTAACAAACTTAGCGATGCTGTGGACACCACGCTCAGCTCTTTGTCCGACCGAGACTTGTCACTCCGTACGGTGGATTTGCATTGGAGAGATATCATAGAACTTGCCGTAAGCACGCAATACTACGGGGCGGTCACCTGAAGGTCCGCGGGCGGTTTTCCCAGCAAGGGAATTTGCAGTCTTTTTTGCAGTTCCTCCAGGGTTTGTGTTGACGGGCGCCGCGAGGGGGTGCCCATTTCGTATAATCAGGTTTGCCATCACGTCCGTATCTGATTGGGGCTCCGTAGCGTTGCTCTTGGCAAGATTCCCACCATTTCGCGTAGTCTTCAGATAAATCCGTTACTACTAATTCTAACCAACCCCTTTTAAACCCGCTCAGTGCCACGTGGACATTCCTGCGGTCCCGCCAACTCCCGCTAATTCCAACATAAAACACACGACCGCCTTTCCGCTCGTGAAAATAATAGCCGCAATGATCTTTCCGCATTTGCCTGGCCTCCTTATTAATCAGAACCCCAATCCCGCACATCCTGTGCATCGATGTAAAAACGTCCCCTACCCGCCCCCGAACAATTGCGCCTGCCTCGCGTCCTCGTTCCCCCCGGCCCACGGCCATCCCATGTACTCGTACGCCAGCCGTGTCGCCATCCGACCCCGCGGCGTCCGCTCCAGGAACCCCTGCTGAAGCAGGAACGGCTCCAGCACCTCCATCACCGTGCTCGCGTCCTCGCTCATCGACGCCGCCAACGTGTCCAGACCCACCGGTCCGCCGTTGAACTTGTGGATGATGCTGGTCAGCAGCCGGTGATCCGTTTCGTCCAACCCCCGCGCGTCCACGCCCAGGCGGTCCAGCGACTCCCGAGCCACCGGTCCCGTGATCCTGTTGTCCGCCTTCACCAGCGCGTAGTCCCGCGCCCGACGCAGCAGCCGGTTGCCGATCCTCGGCGTCCCCCTCGACCGCACCGCCACCTCGTCGATCCCCTCGTCGTCCGCCTCGATCCCCAGGATGCGCGCCGACCTCCGCACCACCGTCCCCATGTCCTCGTCGGAGTAATAGTCCAGCCGGAACACGGACCCGAACCGGTCTCGCAGCGGCGCGCTCACCAGTGAGTACCGTGTCGTCGCGCCCACCAGCGTGAACGGGTTGATCCGCAGGTTGATGCTCCGCGCCGACAGTCCCTTGCCCACCACCCACGACAGGAAAAAGTCCTCCATCGCCGAGTACATCACCTCCTCCACCGCCCGGTTCAGCCGGTGAATCTCGTCGATGAACAGCACGTCGTTGGGCTGCAATCCCGTCAGGATCGACGCCACGTCGCTGGCCCGCTCGATGGCCGGCCCCGCCGTCACCTTGATCGTCGCCCCCATCTCGTTGGCGATGATGTTCGCCAACGTCGTCTTGCCCAGCCCCGGCGGCCCGTAGATCACCACGTGGTCCAGCGGCTCACCGCGCATCCGCGCCGCCTGCATCGCGATGCTTAGGTTCTCCTTCACCTGCGGCTGACCCACAAAGTCGCCCAACCGCGCCGGCCTCAGCCGCGTTTCCTGCTCACCGTCGTCGCTCTGAACGTCCGGCGACACCGCCCGAACCTCGGGATTCTCCCGTTCGGGCGCGTATTCCTCGGCGCTGTCCCTTGCTGTCGTCATTTTTGCCCCATCATAGTCGCCCCATCATACCCGAAACGGACCGCGCCGCGCATCGCCGATGCCAAACCCTCCACCCCCGCCTGGACTATCAGAAGGTGTCCAAATGCCCGGCCATGTGGTTCGTTGGCAACAAGGTTGCTACACTGCACTGCCAGAACAGGACAGAGGTGAATCATGACCAGAGCCCCCGCCACGCGCATCCAGCGAGTACAGCCCCCGGCCACCCTGGCCGCCGGCGAAAAAGCCCGACAACTCGCCCGCCAGGGTCACGACGTGATTGACCTTGGCCAGTCGAGCCCCCACCACGTGACCCCGCAGCACATCATCGACGCCGGGATTGCGGCCCTGAACGCGGGGCATACCAACATCAGCTCATCCCGCGGCCTCCCCGAACTGCGCCAGGCCATGTCCGAAAAGCTGGCCGCCCACAACGGCCGCGCCATCGATCCCGACGGCGACATCCTGGTCACCCCCGGCAGCAAGATGGGGCTGTACGAGGCCATCAACGCCTACATCGAGGCGGGCGACGAGGTGCTGGTCCTTGAGCCCACGTGGGTCAGCTTCAGCCAGCAGGTCGAAATGGCCGAGGGCGTCCCCGTCGGCGTGCCCCTGAGCGAGGAAGAGGAGTACCACATCAGCTACGAGCAGCTGAAGGAATACGTTACGCCCCGCACCAAGATGATCGTCATCAACAACCCCAACAATCCCACGGGCCGGGTCTACACCGAGCAAGAACTGGCGGCCGTCGCGCGGTTGGCCCAGGAGCAGGACCTGCTCGTCCTCTGCGATGAGACCTACGAGTATTTCCTCTACGACTCCAACCGGCACGTCACCATCGCCACTCTGGAGGGCATGGCGGAACGCACCCTGACCAGCTACACCTTTACCAAGGCCTACTCCATGTCCGGCTGGCGGCTGGGCTGCATCGTGGCCCAGTCCAACCTGCTGGATCCGCTGCTCAAGATCCAGGAACAGACGGCCAGCTTTGTCTCGCCTTTCGTGCAGATGGCCGGCGTCGCCGCCCTCCAGGGCCCCCAGGATCACCTGACCACGTGGCGGGACGACTGCGATGATCTGCGCACGCACTGCGCCGGCCGGTTGTCCCAGGTCCCCGGCGTGCACTGTCCACGACCCGAAGGGGCCACGTTCCTGTTCCCTCGCTACTCGGCGGATATGTCATCCACGCAGATGGCCGAGCTGTTGGTCGAGCGGGAAGGAGTTGTGGTAACCCCCGGCATCGGCTTTGGCGAAAGCGGGGAGGG
>JAJDXU010000217.1 GCA_022823105.1 Dehalococcoidia bacterium | reverse complement strand
ATCTTGCCCTTGCGATCGATGCCGATAGCACGCACGCCGGCGTGCAGCGTGACGTCGTTCTCCGGGTACCAATCCAGCGGATTGATGAAGATGTCCTCGGCGTCGTGGGAACCCGACAGCACGCCGGACAGCAGGATGCGGTTGTAGTTGCCGCAGGATTCCTCGCCGATAACCGTGATGTCGTAGGTATCCTGACCTCCCAGGTTGACCATTTCCTCGACGAATCGGGCGCCGGCCATGCCGTTGCCGATCACAACCAGGTTTTTCTTTTCAGGGGTGCTCATGATTCGCGCTACGTTGTCGTGGTGGAAATTGATTCGGCGTCGTCCCGCTCGATCCCTGCCGTGGGCAGGCTCTCGACGCGAACGGCGCAGACCTTGAACTCCGGCATGCGACTGATGGGATCCAGGGCCGGGTTGGTGAGCCGGTTGGCGGCCTGCCGACCACCCCAGTGGAACGGGACGAAAACCGTGTCCTCCCGTATCCCGCGGGTTACCTTCAACCGGAATTCGGCCCGCCCCCTGCGGGTGCTCAGGCGAACGCCCTGGCCGTCCCGAAGGCCGTACCGTCCTGCGGTGGAAGGATGTATTTCCGCCACGGGCTCGGGACTGATCTCGGCCAGCTCGGCGATACGCCGGGTCTGGTTGCCGGACTGGTACTGGGAGAGGTTGCGGCCCGTGGTGAGGAACAGGGGGAAATCGTCATCGGGCGTTTCGGCGGGTTCCTGGTGGTGGACGGGGAACATCCGCGCGCGACCACTGGCAGTGGGGAAACCGTCGGTGAACATGCGCGGCGTGCCCGGGTGCGCCTGATCGGGACAGGGCCAGAACACGCCGTCGCCAGCGTCAATTTTGGCGTAGGTGATTCCGGAATAATTGGCCGGGCCGCCGGCTGACGCCCGGCCCAACCCCGTGAAGATCTCCTCAACGCTGCCGTACTCGAAACGGGGTCCGCTGCCCAACCGGCGGGCCAGTTCGCAGATCACGGCGACATCGTCCATGACGCCGGATGGGGAATCGCACGCCTTGCGCCGGTGGATCACCCGCCCCTCCAGGTTGGTCATGGTTCCCTCTTCCTCAGCCCACTGGGCGGACGGCAGCACCACATCGGCCAGGGCCGCGGTCTCGGACAGGAAGAAATCGGACACCGCCAGGAAGTCCAGCGACGCCAGCCGACCGGAGATGTTTCCCAGGTGCGGCGCGGAAACGGCCACGTTGGAACCCATCACCAGCAGCGCCCGCACGCCACCTTCCTGTCCCAGGCTGTCCAGGAGTTCGTAGGCCGACCGGCCGGGGCCGGGCAGCGAGGACTCGTCGACTCCCCAAACTTCGGCGACATGCCGGCGCGCCGCGGGGTCGTCGATGCGGCGGTAGCCGGGCAACTGGTCGGCCTTCTGGCCGTGTTCGCGTCCGCCCTGCCCGTTGCCCTGGCCGGTGATGCAGCCGTAGCCGCTGTTGGGCCGGCCAGGCAAGCCCAGCGCCAGCGCCAGGTTGATGCAGGCAGACACGTTGCTGACGCCCTGGGACTGCTGTTCCGCGCCGCGCCCGGTGAGGATCATCGCCGTGGCCGCCGTTCCCAGCAGGTGGGCCGCCCGAATCAGTTCGGCCTCGGCCACGCCGGTGATCCGTTCCACGCGTTCCGGCCAGTAGGTCGCGACCGCCGCCCGGACCCGGTCGAATCCCTCGGTGCGTTCCGCCAAGTATGCGGCGTCGATCATCCCATCGCGGATAAGAATGTGGAGCAGCCCGTTGGCCAGCACCGAATCGATGCCGGGCATCAGGCGGAGGTGGAGGTCGGCCCACTGCGCGGTGGGAGTCAGCCTGGGGTCTGCGACGATCAACCGCCCGCCGTTGGCGCGCTGCTGGTCGAAATATTGCATCATCGGCGGCATGGTTTCGGCCGGGTTATCGCCCATGAGCAGGATGGCCTGGGCGCCGGCGATGTCCTCCACCGGGAAGGGCAGGCCCCGGTCGATGCCCAGCGACCTGATGCTCGCCGCAGCCGCGGATGACATGCAGAAACGGCCGTTGTAATCGATGTTGGCTGTGCGCAGCGCCACCCGCGCGAACTTGCCCAACAGGAAACTTTTCTCGTTGGTCAAGGAGCCGCCGCCGAAAATTGCGACGGCGTCGTTGCCGTGCTGCTGCTGCGTGCGTTGGACGGCCTGCACCACGCGATCCAGGGCCTCATCCCACGATGCTGGCCTCAGCGTTCCGTCGGCGTCCCGCACCAGCGGCTCGGTGAGGCGCTCCGGATGATTCAGGGCCGCTGCCGCCGTCCACCCCTTCACGCAAAGCGCGCCCCGGTTCACGGGAAATTCGGGGTCTGCGGAGATTGCCACATCCCCTCCGACGCCTACGGACAGCGTCATGCCGCACTGGAATGCACAGTAGGGGCAATGGGTCGCCGCCGCTCCGGTCTCGATGCTCAAGGTCGGTATCCTCTATGGGGATTCTGGAATGGTGGTAGAGGCGCTTTATTGCGTCGGCTTTTCGGAGATGTAAAGGAACGGTGTCCTTGGGATTACCGAAAAATGAACCGGGCGTTACACCGTTGTAACCGGCGCGGCATCGCTATCGGCGTTACGCGCCGTTGATCCTGCCCTAGCTCTGCCGCACCGGTAGAGCCGGACGGACGGTTTCGAATGCCCGCTTGTGCAGGCGATCACAGCTTTGAGTGACCGCTCCGGTGCGGTGGCCTCGCCTTCGGAGATTATTCGCCAATCCGCCATCCTTGCGTTGCTTGTGGGCGCATCTGACGGGGTTGAGCCATTACAGGAACTGAACAGATGCCCGAGGCCTCCACATTTTTCGTTGGCGTTGCGCCGGTGGCAGTGGTTGACTCTGAGCCGGCCCTAACCGCCCAGGCGGATGGGCTGAAATCTCCGGGCAATCGCCGACGCGTCCGCGTCTTCAAGGATGGAGGCGTTTCGTGGAAATGAATGTGTGCTCGCACCCACCATGCGGTCAGGTTCCTGTTACATACCCTTGTTAGGTACCTGACACGGAGTCACCTCCAGTTGCCGGCGCAGGACAAACCCTTCCGGCATCTGGGTTGGGTGCGCCGACGGGTCAGTGCCAAGCAGGGCCTGGTGACAAATGGCACCCTCCGGATCTCGCACCAGCACCCAACGGATGATGACGAGCGGTTTGCCCGAGCGGTACCAGACGGCGACCTGGGAGGTGAGTTCCACGGTGCGGGTGGCGCCGTCGTACCAAGACACGGCGGCGACGGTCCACGAAACGTCAGCCTGATCCAAGAGGGTTTTCAGCGAAGGTCGCCGACGCCCTTGGCACAGGAGCGAAAGCGGATTGACAAGCGCCGATGACCGGCAATAATCTCCAACTACCCTGTTCGGAACCTGCCGGTCGGCGGATATGGAGAATTACGGTTTATAATCGGGAAAATCCCAGAACGTCCATCCTCAGCGGAAACAGTTGAAACTGGGAAATCCTGGGTTAAATGACGAAGCGTTTAAGGGGGACCCATGAAATATGACGTTGTTATCGTCGGTGGGGGAGCGGCCGGATCGGTGTTGGCCTCCAGATTGGCTGAAAACCCAAATACCTCCGTTCTGTTGCTGGAAGCCGGGCCGGATTACCCTGATCCAGACTATCTTCCGGACGAAATAAAGTTCGGAAACACAAGCTATGCAGAGTCCCCGGACTCGGAGCATAACTGGGCCCTGCGGGGAACCATCACCGAAGAGCAAGGCGAGATCCACGTAGCGCAGGGCAAGGTGATCGGAGGAGGGTCCTCCATCAACGGTCAGGCTATGCAGAGGGGGTTGCCTGAGGATTTCGACTCCTGGTCTGCCATGGGCAACGATGAATGGTCTTATGACAAGGTGCTGCCTTTCTTCAGAAAGTCTGAGCACGATCTCGACATTCGGGATGATTTTCATGGAGGCGACGGACCGATGCCGGTAAGGCGTCGTCAATCCGGCCCGTGGGCAGACATCCAAAAGGCCTTCCACGCGGCCTGTTTGGAAGCAGGTTATGGGACAGTCGAGGATACCAATGGCCCGAACCCTGCGGGCGTTGGCGTGTGGCCCTCGAACAACCTGGACGGCTGGAGGATGAGCGCTGCCATCACTCACCTGAATCCCATGCGCCACCGTCTCAACCTTACGGTTAGGGGAGGGGTTTTCGTCAGGAAGGTATTGATCGAAGATCGAAAGGCCGTTGGTGTGGAAGTTGAAAGCGGCGGCGAGATTTTCAACGTCGAAGCAGACCGGGTTGTGTTGAGCGCCGGCGCTCTC
>JAJDXU010000032.1 GCA_022823105.1 Dehalococcoidia bacterium | reverse complement strand
CCCCAGGATGCCAGCGGCCTGATCGGGCGGCAGTTCGCGAGTGACGGCGACGGCGGCCGGGGTGGGAGCCTCGTCCAGGATGTCGGCAAGTTCGTCCGGCGTGAGCAGGGTGATCAGCAGACGACGTTCGTCCCGGGAGGCGCGTCTCAAGAGGATGCCCTGGTCGGCCGACAGCATCTCGCGCAGGAGCGTGGCCGCCGCGTCCGACTGATCCCGTTCCAGGACGGCCAGCACCGCCGCACCGTGCGCGTGGGCATCAACGGGGGCAATGCCCGCCGGGGTCGGCGAGGCCTGGGGTTCCGACGCCGTGGTGGATTGTGGGTCGGTCTGGCGATTCATGGCCCGCCTCCGGTCCGCCCGAGGCGGAGCGACCGACACCGGATCAGCGTCGGCCTAAATGGTCTGTTTCAGTCTCATTGCCAGCGAGCGGGTCAGGCCGGGCACGGCGGCGATGTCCTCGACGGTCGCCTCTTTGATTCCCTGTAAGGACCCGAACCGGCGCAACAGCATGCGCTTGCGCTTGGGGCCGATGCCGGTGACCATGTCGATAGGAGATTTGAGGCTGCCCTTGGAGCGCAGGTTGCGGTGGAACGTGATGGCGAAGCGGTGGGCCTCGTCGCGTATGCGCTGCATCAGGTACAGCGCCTGAGAGTCGCGGGGCAGCACGATGGGCTCAGGGGTGTGGGGAACGAAGATCTCCTCGTTCTCCTTGGCCAGCGAACACAGGGGTATCTGCTCCAGCCCCAGGTGCAGCATCACCTCCTGCGCCGCCGACAGGTGCCCCTTGCCGCCGTCGATGATGACCAGGTCGGGCGTCACGCCCCACGTGTCCACCTTGCCGTCGGGATCGGGATTGGCAATGGCTTGGCTGAGCCGCTTGAACCGCCGGGTGAGCATCTCCTTCATGCTGGCGTAGTCGTCGACGCCGTCCACGGCCTTGATCTTGAAGCGGCGGTAGTCGCGGGTGCGCGGTTTCCCGTCGTCGAAAACGACCATGCTGCCCACCAGGTTGCTGCCCTGGATGTGCGAGATGTCGTAGCACTCCATGCGCACAGGCGCGGTGGGCAGGCTAAGTTCCTCCTCCAACTCGCTGAGCGCGCCCTGGATCGCGTCGGAGCGGTTCAGCCACTTGACCCGGTGTTGAGCCAGGCCCTCGGCCGCGTTTTCGGCCACCACCTGCACCAGTTTGCGGTTCTCGCCGCGCTGGGGGCGGTAGAGGCGAACCGCGCCGCCGCGCCGGTCGCGCAGGAAATTCTGCAGCAGCGGCGCGTCCTCCTCCGGCGGATCATGCTGGACCAGGATGGTGGGCGGTATCTCCAGCGCGTTGGCGTAAAACTGCTGGACGAACTGGGCGATGATGGCGCCGGGTTCGTCGTCCTGGGGCGTTTCCATGAAGAAGTGATCCCGTCCGATCAGCTTGCCCCGCCGGATGAAGAACACCTCGACCCATGCCTCGGTGATGCGTGAGTCGGGGTCGGCCACGGAAAGGGCGATGGCGTCCAGGTCCATCGCTCGTCCCGAGTCCACCTTGACGGTGCGCTCCTCCTCGAACTTCTGGATGGCACCCATCTGGTCGCGGAGCACGGCGGCGCGCTCGAACTCCAGCGATTCGGCGGCCTGCTCCATCTTGTCCCGGATCTGGCCCGTCACGGCCTCGGTGTTGCCCTCCAGGAACAGGATGACCTGCTTGATGACCTCGTCATATTCCTCGCGGGTGGCGAGTCCGGCGCACGGCCCGACGCAGCGGTGGATGTAGTACTCCAGGCACGGGCGCGGGTCGGTTCCCGTGATGCGCTTGGTACACGAGCGGTAGGGGAACAGTTTTTTGACCAGGTCCATGGACTGCCGGACGCTGCCGGCGCTGGCGAACGGGCCGAAGTAACGCGCGCCGTCGGTATGAGCGCCCCGGGTGATGTACACCCGCGGAAACTCCTCGGCCAGGTCAACCTTGAGGAACGGGTAGGTCTTGTCGTCCTTGAGGCGGACGTTGAAGTATGGGCGGTGGCGCTTGATCAGCGTGTTTTCCAGGATCAGCGCTTCGGCCTCGGTGTCGGTGACGATGTACTCGAAATCGGCAAGCTCGCTGACCATGCGGCGCGTCTTGCGGTCCAGGCCGGCCGGCGACCCGAAATAGGAACGCAAACGGTTCCGCAGCACCGCCGCCTTGCCGACATAGATCACCGCGCCCCTGGCGTTCTTCATCAGATAGACGCCCGGGCGTTCCGGGGTCACCAGCAGGCGATGATCAATTTCGTCCCGAATCATTTCAACGCGGCACCCGAAGCGCGGAGTTTCGGACGTTGGATCACTCCGGACCCTATATCACGAAGGACACGGCGACCAGGACGACCACCAGCACGCCGGAGAATATGCCGATGCGCTTGAGTTCCGACCCCACGTGGCTGTAGGCCGCGGGCCGGTCAAAGCGCCGGCCGCGGGGCTGCGTCTGCGGCCGGCCGATGGCCTGGGCCGCGCCGGCAGGAACGCCGGGAGCGGCGACGGCGGCTGCCGCCGGAGTCGATGCCGCGGACGCTGCGGCGGGGGGCGCAACGGGCTCCGCCACGGCGGTTGCCCTTGCGGCCCCGGAGGGATTGTTGCGGTTGGAGTTATTGCGACGCCGGCGGAGGTTCTGCTGGCGCGACGCTACTCGTTTGCCCTTGCTTGGCATTGTGACCCTCCATGCGCCGCGACGCCGGAGGGCGTTCGTCAGCGCAATTTGCAGTCAGAATATTGATGGGAACGGCGATTGTAGGAAAATGCCGTTGGCATGTTTCAATGATACCAGCAAACGCCGGGCAACGGGCAGCGCGCGCCGTGCGGGTTTATGTCAATGGTGCGCGTCGCCGCACTTGTCGCCCCAGTCCACAACGACTTCAACAGCGCACAAAACAACCGCCCGGGCGCTTGGCGCAACGCCAGCCCGCGCGAGCGGAGGAGTAGATCAACTGAACGGTATTTTCCGTCCGGGTATTCGCCAGATGCCGGCGACGGCAGCTGCGGGCCGGTTCCCGTATGCCGTTACGCCCGGGGGTGGCTGCGCTCGTATTCCTCGCGGACGTGGGAGTCGGTGAGGTGAGTGTACACCTGGGTGGTGGAGATGCTGGAGTGCCCCAGCAATTCCTGCACGTGGCGCAATGAGGCCCCGTTCTGCAACAGGTGGGTGGCAAAGCTGTGGCGCAGCGTGTGGGGCGTTATCTTGGGATCGACGCCCGACTTTTTCGCGGCGTTTTTCAGGATGCTCCAGATCCACTGCCGCGTCAGCCGCTCGCCGCGGTTGTTGATGTAGAGGGCGGTCTCACCCTTCTTGTTGCTGACCAGTTCGGCCCGCGCGCCGCCGATGTACGTGCGGAGGTTCGCCAACGCCTCGGGATAGAGGTAAACGAGGCGCTCCTTGGAGCCCTTGCCCCAGGCGCGGATGAAGCCTTCTTCGAAATCGATGTCCTGCACGTTGAGGGCGACCAGTTCGCTGACGCGCACTCCGGTGGCATACAGGAGTTCCAGGATGCTGGCGTCGCGGCGGCCCTCGGGCGTGCCGGTATCGGCCGCTGTGGTCAGCAGGAGTTTCACGTCCGCCTCGGAGATGTACTTGGGCACGGACCGGCCGACCCGGGGCGAGCCGAGGTTTTCCGTGGGGTCCTCGCTGATCAAGTCGTTGGCGCTCAGGTAGCCGAAGAAAGAACGGACCGCGGCGATTTTGCGCGCGGTCGTGGAATCCCGGTACTTTTTCTTGTCGCGCAACTCGCTGATGTAGGCGTTCAGCAGGTCCAGGTCCACCATGCGCAAGGCGTCGGAGGCGGACGAGTCGTCATCCGAGACGTTCAAGTTATCAGAGACGAACTGCCGGAACTGGTTGAGGTCATTGCTGTAGGCGTCCAGCGTGTTCTGGGAGAAGCCGCGCTCGACGACTAGGTGCTGTAGAAAAGCGTTCACAGTCTCTTTCATAAACCATCACCATGAGCCCGCTCTGGATCGCCACTACGCGGCGCTGGCTATCCGACAGCCCGGCGGGGGAACGAATGCTATTATTGTTGATCATTTGGAAATGGGCATATTAGAGGCCCTGCAAGATTCGACCATTTTACGCCTCGGAGCATTGGATGCACTTCCCCGGACCGTTCTCCATCCTGCTGCAAGCCGGCGGCGAGTCTGCCGACCTGACCTTCCTGGCCTACCTGGACATCTGGATCATCAGCGGCCTGGTGCTGCTGGCCGTGGTCGTCGTGCTGGGCAAGCTGATCTGGGGACGGCTGCGGCGGCGCGACGATGAGGAGTACGACTGGTACTACGACGACGATTACGTTTTGGATGACGAATACCAGGACCGGCGAGAGTAGGTTTTCCGGTTTTCGCAGCGTATCAGGGCAGTAACATGAGGCCGCGCCGTTATCTTGGGTTGATTACTGACGAAATCAGGACATACAGGGCGGGACCACCTTCCATGACCGTCTCGCTGTGGCAGTGAGCTCACGGGTCATAGCGCCGGTTCCCTGGAATCCCTATCCCTGTCGTCAGTTGGATTTGAATGGGAATTCCATACCTGTGAACACGGACTGGCGTACCGCTCGCAATAGCGCGGGTTCACTTCCATGAACTCCCTATCGGGCCATTCTGTCTTATATCTGTCGGGACCCGGTGACATGCATTGCGGTTGCTGACACGACGCGAGGATGCCTCTAACCCTAGTCGTATCCTATTGGCACAGATTCCAAAGATTATTGGAAATCTGCTGAGCCAAATACCTTGCATCCTCTTTATCCCATGCGCTCTGAAGTTCCCAATACAGAGGGCGGAAAGTCTCTTTTGTGACGGCCTCTGTACAAAGATCAACTAGCGATTCCTGATCTTTGTGGCTATCAACCAATCTACGCGCCATTTCAGCACCGACTTCATTCAACAAGTACTCGCGTTCCATTTGCTCTTCCCACCCTTCCTCACACGATTCACCATTTTCAACTGTTACGCAAACCGACACCGTTCCAATTGATTTCTCGGTCACTGCTTTATGTATTACTTGGTCCAACTCCGACGATGTTGTTGGAATTGATTTTGTAAGAGTCGGGGACGGAGTAGCGGTAACATCAATATAGATGTACTCCGTAGGTGCCTGACAACCCAGCATTATTGACGCCACTATAATGAATAATAAATTTGCCTGGTTACCATTCAAATATGCAACAATCGGCCTAGTTACCTTACTAACGTCCTGAAGTCGTCCAGTCATGTCCCACCTTTCAATATTTCTGGCGTCGCCAATCAATTTACGCGACCCGCGTGGGGTGTATTGTCGGCATGCCAACGAATGTACGCAACTGCGCCCACAGTTAAGCGATTGGTGTACACAGATATGTTATGCACCCCTCATCATTTGTTATTCCCAACTACAGAACCCTCCAATTGTGCACAGCCGGGGCCGCAAATGTAGGTATGTATTCACGCACGGGCATGCCGGCCATTACTGACTGGCAATATATTTCCGGTTGCAGATGGCAAGGATGCTGCGGTGCTTCAACGCAACTGCACCACCGTCACGCCGGCCGCGTTGCCTCCCTCTCCGGGTGTTGTGTTTGCCACCAGGGGGTGGCCGGTGAGGTATTCGCGGATGGCGCGGCGCAGGGCGCCGGTGCCCTTGCCGTGGACGATCTTGAGCGAGGTCATGCCCTCCAGGGCGGCATCGTCCAATAGGGAATCGATGACGTTGAGCGCCTCGTCCACGCGGTAGCCGTGCAGGTTCACCTCCGGGCTCAGTGTGCGCTTGGCCTCGGGACGGCGATACACCACGCCGGCCTGCTCGGCGGCGGGATGCACCCGGTCGGCGGGCCGGTCCAACTGGTACACCGGCAAGCGGGCTCGCATGGTCCCGATGATCACCTCAATCTCCCGTTGCCCGTCGGGCGGGACCACCACTTCCACGGGACGGGAAACCCCGCGGATGTACACACGGTCGCCGACGCGCAGGTCGTGATACCACGGCGGCCGCTCCACCGGAATCGGCGCCCACTCCGGCGATACGACCTCACGCTGGGCCTCGATCAACCGCTCCCGTTCCGCCTGCAGGTCAACGTCCGATTGCCCATCGTCCCGTCCGGTCGCGGCCTGGCGTTCCTGTTGTCGTCTCAGTGTACGTTCCGCCCGCCGGATCCGGTCGGCCACGTCGGCGATCTCCTCGGCCAGTTCCCGGCGAGCGTCCTCAACAAGCTGGGCCTTGGTGTCCTCCACGGTATCCAGGCGTTCGGAGATCTCCTGCTCGTGTCGTCGGGCGTCGGCCAGCGCCTGTTCGGCCTGCTGCCGCAGTTCGGATACCGTGAGCCGTTCCTCCTGCAATTCCTGCAGCAGCCGGTCGGTCTCCACATGAGACGGCTCCAGGTGGGTCTGGGCGCCGGAGATCACCGACTCGGGCAATCCCAACCGCGACGCTATGGTCAGGGCGTAGCTGCGGCCCGGCACGCCGTGGGTCAGTCGATAGGTCGGCTCCAGCGTCCGTGGATTCAGATCCACGCTGGCGTTGACCATGCCCGATTCCTCCTGGGCCAGGCGCGCCACGTTGCGGTGGTGCGTCGTCGCCACCACCATCGCGCCGCGGTCGCGCAGGTGAGACAGCAGGGAGATGGCCAGCGCCGATCCCTCCTCAGGATCGGTGGCCGACCCCAGCTCGTCGATCAGGATCAGCGACCGGTCGGTGGCGACGTCAATAATGCCCTGCAGGTTGCGGATGTGGCTGCTGAAGGTCGATAGCGATTCAAAGATGCTCTGCTGGTCGCCGATGTCGGCGTAGATGCCGTCGAACAGGGGCAGGTCCGCCTCATTGGCCGGCACCTGCAATCCGGCGTGGGCCATCATCGCCAGCAATCCGACGGTTTTCAGCGCCACGGTCTTGCCGCCGGCGTTGGGCCCCGTGATCAGCAGCACGGGTTTGCCATCGCCGATGGTGATGGTGGTGGGCACCACGTCGCCGGAAAGCAGCGGATGCCGCGCCCCACCCAGGTTCAAAGTTCGCGGCTCATCCGGACCGAGAAGGTTGGGCGGAACGGCCCGCATGCCGGCGGCGTATCGGCCCTTGGCCACCGCCAGATCCAGCCGGCCCAGCAGGTGAGCCATCAGGTTGATTTCCTCGGCGTAGCGGCCCACCAGGGACGACAACTGCCGCAGGACTCTTTCCTCTTCGCGATGTTCGGCCAGCCGGGTTTCCCGCCATCGGTTGCCCAGGTCGATGGCCGGCATCGGCTCGATGAACACCGTTGCGCCACTGTCGGACACGTCGTGCACGATTCCGGGCGCCTTGCCCTTGAAATCGGTCTTGATCAGCAGCACCATCCGCCCGTTCCGCTCGGTGATGATGTCCTCCTGCACGATGCCGGAACGCTGGTAACGGCGCAGAGACCGTTGCATCACGTCGCTCAGGGCAGAGTAGGCTGAGCGCGATTCCCGGCGCAGGCGCGCCAACTCCGGGGATGCGTCGTCCTGCACCTCCCCGGCGGGGCTGATGGCGCGATTGACGGCGCTTTCCAGGTCGGGAAGATCGGGCAGGTTCTGGGTGACCGTGGCCAACAAGGGCAGGTCTTCCCGGTGGGTCAGGGCGTCTCGATTCCGCCGGGCGGCGGCGGCCAGCGCCCCGATGTGGTGCAGTTCCTCGCCGGCAAGCACTCCGCCCAACAACGCCCGGTGCACGGCGGGGCGCAGGTCGTCGGCCGGACCGAGTTCCAAGACGGCGGCGGTATCCAGCAGGCGGCGGGCCTCAGCGGTCTCCTGCTGACGCACCGCCACGTCGCGTGGGTCGGCGGAGGGAGTGAGATCAGCAACGGCGGCCGCTCCCACGGCGGTACGGGTCGCGGCGGCCAGATGGCGACGTATTTCGTCAAATTCCAGCAGCCTCAGCGCACGCCGGAAGCTGCTGCCAGCATCTGATTCGGTCGGAATAGGCTGCTCGTCCGCCAGTACCATGCGCGAAATTATAGCATTGGCGGCATTAATCGCTCGCGCTTACAAGCCGAGATCACTGTGTGTGCCCAATCGTGCCAATTCCAAGATATCATCGCCGATCTTGCGGTAGATCAACACAAGGTCAAAACGTAGGTGACAATCTCTGTAGCCGGTCCAATTGCCGACTAAAGCATGGTCGTGGTATCGCGATGGTAACGGCTCGTCGGAAGCGAGTCAGTGAAGCAACAACTGTAGTTCATCGTCCAAAATTTGGCGATATCGCCCTCTATTTGCCCGCCGG
>JAJDXU010000069.1 GCA_022823105.1 Dehalococcoidia bacterium | reverse complement strand
GTGCAGCGGTTGACAACTGGATCTGGCCGTGGTTCCCGGGAGGATGATATCCATGGAAAAAATGTCAGAGAGCGAAATGGCAGCCTCAGTTTGCCGTGTCGCGCAAAACCTCGGCTACGAAGTGCAAATCGAGCCTGCAGTCAGACGTTGGTGGCGGCCGAGTCGCGACTACCTGGTCCCCGTATCGTTTGGCCGTGTGGTTCGCCCGGACTTGGTCGTCAAGAATAAGGGCCGTTCTGCCGTGGTAGAACTCAACAATAGAGGTGTGTTGTTCGGGGGAGTGGAGCAGGTGATCCAACACGCGGAAGTTTTCAAGGCTACGGGGGTTCTGTGCATGCCAGATAATGTAGTTGCTCAAATCCCCGCCAGCGTTGCAGCGTACGCGGAAGATGAGAACGTGCACCTGTGCCCAATTTCCAAAATCGGCGAGGTGCTGACCGATATATTGGATTGATCGCACCATGTGCCTGAGCCGCGGGTGGGGCCTTGATTCGGAGTGCATCTCCACCCGCCTGGTTCTAAATCGACCACCGTCCGGCCGCCCGGTGGCGCAGCGCCACCGGGCGGCCTTTTCTGTGCCCACCGGGGTTCGTGGGGCGTGATATAGTCAGCGGCAAATGGAAACCAGGGATCGAAAACCATTGGCAGGAGGGAGCCATGGCAGAGAATCTGGATCAGATTGTGGAATCTTACGACGCGGAGCGACTGGCGACCGGTTTCTCGTTCACCGAAGGGCCGCTGTGGCATCCGGACGGCTACCTGCTGTTCGTGAACAACCGGATCAACGTCATCTATCGGCTGGTTCCCGGAGGAGAACCTGAGGTCGTACGGGAAAACAGCGGGGGCGCCAACGGCCTGACTTTCGACCTGCAGAACCGGATCATCATGTGCGACGGAGACGACCGGCAGATGACGCGCTGGGAGCACGACGGCTCCATCACCGTGATCGCCGACCGTTGGGAGGGCAAGCGGCTGCACCGACCCAACGACGTGGTGGTGCGCTCGGACGGCAGCATCTACTTCACCAATCCGGGACTGCGGCTGCCGCCGGAAGACCGGGAGATCGACTTTCACGGCATCCACCGCATCGCTCCCGATGGAACCGTCAGCGCGGTGATCACCGACCTGGAGTCGCCCAACGGGTTGGCGTTCTCACCGGACGAGTCCATCCTGTACGCCGACAACACGCGGCGGGGCGACGAATGCGCGGCCGAGAAGGAACGGGGCGAGGTCTGCACCCACCAGTACATCCGCGCCTACGACGTGAATCCTGACGGATCGGTGAGCAACAGCCGCATGTTCGCGGAGATGCACTCGGCGGAGGACGGCGTGCCGGACGGCATGAAGGTCGACACCGACGGGCGGATCTACTGCACCGGCGCGGAGGGCGTTTGGGTGTTCGAGCCTGATGGTACTCACCTGGGCATAATCCGGCTGCCCGAGATTCCCGCCAACTGCGCCTGGGGGGACGACGACTGCCGCACCATGTACTTCACCGCCCGCAGTTCGGTGTACCGGATGCGGATGAAGACGACGGGCATCAGCCCGTGGCACGGCTAGCCGGGCGCTATATGCGCCGCCGGCCCTCGCCCCGGCCTTAATCTAGGAGGAATTACCTGATGGCAGAGCGCGACCTGATTGGCTATGGTCTCAACCCGCCGGCGGTGGAATGGCCCAACGGCGCGCGCATCGCCGTGTCGTTTGTGCTGAACTACGAGGAGGGCTCTGAGAATTCCATCTTGGACGGGGACCCGCACGGCGAGACGGCTGGCGAGTCGCCGTCGCCGGTGGCATTGGGCGAGCGCGACCTGGCGAACGAGTCGTTCTTCGAGTACGGCAGTCGGGTCGGCGTGTGGCGCATCCTGGACCTGCTGGACGAGTATGACGTCAAGGGGACCATCTTCGCGTGCGCGCTGGCCCTGGAGCGCAACCCCGAGGTGGGGCCGGAGGTGATCCGCCGGGGCCACGAGGTGATGGGCCACGGCAACCGGTGGGAAGAGTATTACAAGATGGACCGGGACGCCGAACGGGAGGCCATCAGGCAGGCCGTGGAAACCATCACCCGCACCTGCGGCGAGCGTCCGCTGGGCTGGTACACGCGCTACGGGCCCAGCGTGAACACCCGGGATCTGGTGGTCGAGGAGGGCGGATTCCTCTACGACTGCAACGCCTACAACGACGACCTGCCCTACTACACCCAGGTGCACGACAAGCCGTGGCTGGTGGTCCCGTACTCCCTGGAGGTCAACGACTACGGGTTCTGGCGCGGGCAACTGTCGACGCCGATGGACTTCTTCGAGTCGGCGCGCAACTGCTTCGACACGCTGTACCGGGAGGGAGCGACGCATCCCAAGATGATGTCGGTGGGATTGCACTGCCGCATCATCGGCAAGCCGGCCCGCGCGGCGGCGCTGCGCCGGTTCCTGGAGTACGTCAAGAGCAAGCCGGGCGTGTGGCTGCCGCGCCGCATCGACATCGCCCGGTGGTGGCTGGAGAACTACCCGGCGCAGTAGAGCCTATTCGTCCACGGTTTTAGCGGCGGCGAGGTAATCGGCGTCGGCGAAATCGGCGAACCGGTCGGGCAGGAATTCGGCCATGTCCGAGACGACGTGAGTGCCGCCGCGGCAGATGTAGTCGGCGACGATACGACCGGTGATCGGCCCCAGGTGGATGCCCTTGGTGGTGTGGCCGGTCGCCAGCAGCACTCCATTCCACCCGGGCACAGGGCCGATGATGGGTTTGCTGTCGGGACTCAACGGGCGGGAGCCAGCCAACTGCTGCACCAACTCGGCCCGCTCCAGGTCGGGGAACACGTCGATGGCGCGCTGGAGGAGTTCCAGCCGCGCCGGTTCCGTGGGCTGGCGGTCAAACTCCTCGCCCGCAAAAAGTTCTCTCTGGTCGTAGTCGCGACCGCCGGTGCTGCCCACGCTGGTCAGGCCGTCCAGCCGGCTAATCATGTGGCCGCGCTTGGGCGAACTGATCAGCACGGGCAGGGGTTCGCCTGGGTAGTTGAGTAGCAGACGCTCCCCCTTCATGGGGCGGACCGGAACGGGGAAGCCCAGCCACGGCGTGAACGCGCGGCTCCAGGTGCCGGCCGCCACCACCACCGCGTCGCAATGAATGTCGCCGGATGAGGTCGCGACCCCCGTGACCGTGGAGCCGCTGGCAACCAGCCCGGTCACCTCCCGGTAAAGGATTTGCGCGCCCCTGCGTTCCGCTCCGCCGGCCAGCCCCAGGTTGAAACGATAGCTGTCCAACTGGGCCGACTCGTCCTCGTACATCGCGCCAATGATTGACTGGGACAGGCGAGGCTCAATGGAACGGACCTCCCGCGCGTCGATCCAGCGCATCTTGACGTGGGGCTGCTGCCATTCCATCAGGCTGTTGATGAGATCGACTTCCTCATCGTCCAGGGCCAGCCGCAGGGAGGGACGGCGCTGGTAGAGAAGGTTCATGCCCGTGAGCGATTCCAGCTCAGGCACCAGGTCAGGAAACTCGGCGTAGGAGGCGCGGGCCAACTGAAACGACGGCCCGGCAGTGAACTCCGCGCCAAGTAAGCTCAGGGAGCCGGTGGCATGCGCGGATGCCCCGCTGCCAATGGACTCGCGCTCCAGGAGCGTGACGTTGATGCCCTCGCGGGCCAGGTAATAGGCGACCGAGGATCCGACGACTCCCGCGCCGATGACGACGACCTCTGCGGTTTCAGGCAATCTCAGGCCCTCCCTTGGCAGTGATTAGTATTGTCGGCGAGTGCCGCGCCTCAACTGACCGGCAACTCCTGGCCCGTGTCGGATGCCTGTTTGATGGTGTCGATGAAGCGGTGGAGGCCGACGGCGGTGTCGAAGGTGGGCTGGCGGCTTTCACCGGTGCGGATCGATTCGGCGAAGAGCGTGTACAACTGGCCGATGTTGAAGGGGTCGCCGCGCGGGAAATCGTCGGGGAGGTAGAAGAAACGTTGAGGTATGGTGAGGTCCTGCAATACGTTGCCTCCCTCTGCGCCCTGTACGCGCAGCATCTCGCCTCGTTGTGATGAGACGCTGCCAGTGACGATCAATGTGCCGCCTAGGCCGTAAATCTCCATGCGATAACCGCTGCCGGCCCAGGGTACCGCTCCAACGTGGACTGCCGCGGCAGCGTCGTTTTTCAACTGGCCGGATACTCGAACGTTGTCTGGTGAGTTTGTTACGACCAGACGCTCGGTGTCGGTCTCGTACCAGTGCTGCATCTGGGTCGTTACCATCGCGGCAACCCGGGAGAAGTCTCCGGCCACGAATCGCAGGGCGTCGATAACGTGGCCCGTTGCAATGGTCAGCGTGTTCGCTCCCAAACTGGCATCGCGCTGCCAAGTGTTGCTGGAATGGCGTTCCGGTCGGCCGTCGCGGAAGGTGTTGACGCTGCACGACAGCATATCGCCTACGTACCCCTGCTCGAGCAATTCTTTGACGTACATCAGCGCCGGGCTGACGCGGGATTGCAGGCCGACGGCCGTCTGCACGCCTCTGCTGCGGGCCAGGTCGGCCAGTTCCACGGCTTCGGCGGTGTTGCGGCCCAGCGGCCACTCGGTGAGCACGTGCTTGCCGGCCTCGATGGCTGCCCTGGTCGGCTCGTAGTGGGATGGCACGCGCACCACCACGGCCACGGCGTCGATCTCGTCGGACGCCACCATGGTGTTGAAATCGTGGAATGCCAGCTTCGCGCCGAACCGCTGGCGCGCTTCCTCCGCGCTCTCGGGCCTGGTGGTGCACACGGCAGTCATCTCAACGTCCGGGCTGGCCAGGATCGCGGGAAAGTGCGACTGATTGGACCACGTCGAATTGACGTTTGCTCCCACGAATCCCAAACGAATCTTGTCTGCCATGATGCGGCCTCCTGTAATGTGATCGATAAAGCGTGGTCCCTGCGGACGGACTACTCCAGAGATGCGGGGTTGATGGGGGTGGGCATTTCCTGCACGGCCGGCAGCACTTTTTCGGCGAACAGGCGCAGGCTCTTCTCCGCCTTGTCCCGGGGCATCCCGCCGTAGAACATGTGGATGACGACCTTTTCCAGGCTGATGGTCCACTGGAGCGCGCGGATCTTTTCGATGATCTGGTCGGGCGTGCCGATGGGCTGGGTCGCGCGCCGGGCGTTGTAACTGGCATCCGCCGTGCCCACGTCAGCCTGCTGGCGGATCAGGTATTCCTCGTAACCGCTGATGCCCTCGTAGCCCGGGTTGTTCCACTCGAAGTAGTGGTGCTGGGCCGCGGTTAGCTGGTTGTGGAAGTAGGTCCAGCCCTCCTCGGCCTCCTCCTCGGTCTCGGCGCAGTACATCCACAGGAGAGTGGTCGGCTGGTCGGGCGGCAGGCCGAGTTCCTTGCGGATGCGGTTGAACCGCCGCACCTTGTCGACCATCTCGTCCACGTCGTCGCCGGCCACAAACATCTGGCCCAGGCCGTTTTCGGCGGCCATCCGCGCCGATGCCTCGGTGGTGAATGCAACCTTGATGTCCTTGGTCAGTTCGCCCTTGTGGCGGGCCTGGGGCCGGATGGTGGTGGGCGGGATGTCGTAAACGTTGCCCTTGAAATCGAAACGCTCCGCGCCGTCGGCGGCCTTGATGACGTTGATCACGTCGTAGAAGTACTTGTGGGACTCGCCGATGGGGTAGCCCAGGGAGGCGTACTCGTGGGGCGCGATCCCCCGGCCGATGCCCAGGTGGAGTCGTCGGCCCCTCAGCAGGATGTCCAGC
>JAJDXU010000001.1 GCA_022823105.1 Dehalococcoidia bacterium | reverse complement strand
CCAGGTGCGCGAGGTGTTCGCCCAGGCTCTGGCCGCCGGCACCGCCGCCGCGCCTTTCGCCGGCCGTATGATCGACGTTCCCGTGGACGAGTGGGCCAAGGACGTCCTCGCCATGAGCGCCGCTTGCGCCGCCCGCGACGCCGAAAAGCAGGCTGCGCTCGAAAAGGCCCGCCTCTGGCAGGACACCTTCGGCCCCGGATGATTCCGCCTTGCTGGACTGTCGTATGATCATACGTAGGGGCGACGCATGCGTCGCCCTCGGGCGGATTTGAGCCCAACGCGGATTCCACGTGCCAATCGGTGGGCGCATCAGTACAGTCCGCCCAGTCAATCCCCGTCAATCCCGTGTATCCTGTCCATCGATGTCATACAACCCCGCCCTTCGGGAGAAGCAAACATGATCTACATCGACGACGATATGCGCCGACGCATCGACAATGCCCTGGCCGACCGCTGCCCCATGTTCATCGCCACCGTCTCCCCCGATGGTGAGCCCCAGATCAGCATGCGCGGCAGCGTCCTGGTATTCGACCGTCAAACCCTGGCGTTCTGGGAGCGTGGCTGGCGCAATTCGGCCGCCAACATCGAGAACGGCTCCAAGATCGTCCTGTTCTACCGCCATCCCACCGATCGCGTTAACCTGCGCTTCTACGGCACGGCCACCATGTATCGCTCCGGAGCCATCCGCGACAACGTCATGTCCCGCACCGTCCAGGGCGAACTCGACCGGGACCCCGACCGCATCGGCGCAGCCGTCCTGGTTCGCCTCTACCGCATCAACCAACTCTCCGGCGAAGTCCTCCAGGAACGCTGACCTGCTATATCTCGCCCCTCTACACCGCCACCATCGCCTCCCGCACCAGCAGCGATGTGCTCCCTGCAACCGTAACCGCAACAACCACGTAGCGAAACACCCGCAGGCTGATCCGTCGCGCCGCCACTGCGGCAACTCCCGACCCCGCCAGTACGGCTACGGCAAGCACCCCGATGTTCTGGGCCACCGCTATGTCGACCAGGCCCGTCACTGCGAACAGGACCATCCCAGGGCTGCCGCCATCAGGAAGTACAGCGCCAGCGTCGCCCGTATCCCGTCCCTTGACCAGTCCTGCTCAATGGAGTACAGCGCAGCCAACGGCGCGCCCACGGCGAACGTGGTTACCATAAATGTCGTCGCCGCGCCTATCACCGGAGCCATCCACCGCCGGCGCGCCCCCGGCAACCGCACGCTGAAAAGACTCATCACCCCCACCGTCAGCACCACCACCGCGATGATCACCCGCAGCGCCGTCGGGTTGAATTCGTGCAACGCCAATACCCCAATCGGGACCGGGGGCAGTCCGGCCACGATAAACGGCCAGGTCTCCCGCAACCGCAGATGTCTCCAGGTCTGCACAACGGTCAACCCCGTGGTCAGAATTATCATGGCGGTAACGATTACCACCGCATCCTGAGGCAGCAGGATCAGCAGCAAAAACGGCATTGCCACCGTCCCCAACCCGAAGCTGATCGTCCCCAGCACAATCGCCCCAAAGAACATCGCCACCAACCCCAGCGCCAGCTCCCACCCCATCAACATCAGATTGCGACCCTCAGTATTGGCCGGCCAACAACGAGACGAGGCCCGACGATGCCACGTCGTAGGGGCGAATAATCATTCGCCCCCGGGCTCCGCACCGAACCGCCGCCGTGATCACTCACCATCCTCAAAACGCACAAACCCAATCCTGAAAATCCTGATGCCGACGACTCAGCGGGGCGGGTTTCAAACCCTCCCCGTGATCGACACCGAGTTGCGGGATACCCTTGCAACGGTATCTTTTCCTACTCAAAACGCGCCATATCCGCCAAAGTGCCCACGAATCCGGGTTATGTGCCTCATCCCGACATGTGGCGCCGCCGGAGACTTGATTCTCCGGTCCTGAGTCAAGATTGCCCTCCCAAACTCAACATGGTCTTCCGTGCTCATCCTGACGCAGAAATCCGAGCGGGAGCCCTGCATCGCCTACCGGCCTGGCGGAATACACAACCCCATGACACTGACGGACGGAATCCGCGCCTCTATGGTGATGTGAGCGACCCGAACGACTACGCGTATGCACTGTGACGAGCACAGGAAAGCCACGCCTTGATGTCCCGGCTCACCGTCTCGTACGGGCAAACGGCGGCGAGGGATCCGTTGGTGTCACACCCCCACCGCCAGCGCGTCCGCAGCCTTCACCCCCTGCCCTGCTGGCAACACCATCAACGGGTTGAGATCCAACTCGGCCAGCGATCCCTCCAGCCGCGCCGCCATCTGCGACACCCGTACCAGCGTGTCCGCCAGCGCGTCAACGTCCGCAGCCGGCGACCCTCGGAACCCCCACAGCAGCCGCGCACCCTTCACCTCGTCGATCATCTCCAGCGCGTCCTCCTTGGTTATGGGACACCGCCGCAGCGCCACGTCGTTGTACACCTCCACCATCACGCCGCCCGTGCCGAACAGCAGGAACGGCCCTAGCTGATCGTCATACGAAACCCCCACGATCGTCTCCACGCCGCCCGTTACCATCTCCTGCACCACCACGCCGTCGATTCGCGCGTTGGGGTCGTATGCACGGGCGTTTGCCGTAACCTGGTCGAAACCGGCCCGCACCGCGTCGGCGTCCGTCAGGCCCAGCCAGATGGCGTCGGCCTCCGTCTTGTGCAGGATGTCCGGCGAGTTCACCTTCACCGCCACCGGATATCCGATCCGTTCCGCCGCCGCCACTGCAGCATCCGCGTCGCGCGCCACCTCGTCCCGCGTCGTCGACACTCCAAATGCCGAAACCAGCGCCTTGCTGTCAAATTCCGCCAGCGCGCCGCCACCGGATAGCGACCCGGCCGCCGCTGCTTGTGCGTCAGTCGCCTCCCCGGCGTCCGCAAACCCGCGCGCCAGCTGCCGTTCCCGCCAGTCGTGGTAGTCATTCAGGTACCGCACTCCCGCCGCCAGCTTGTCCGGCACGTAGAACACCGGTATCCCCGCCTGCCGCAGCATCGGAAGACCCGATTGCGCGCCGCGCGTCCCGGTCCACAGGAACGCCACCGGCTTGTCGCTGGCGTCCCGCTGCGCGATCACCTGCGTCGCCTGCGGGTCCGCGCCCGCCGACGCCACCACCAGCGTGCCCACGTTCTCGTCATCGGCCATGAATGACATAATCGCGGGGAAGTCGTCGCTGTTGGCGAATCCCGTAACGTCCGACGGGTTGGCTGCCCACCCGAACCCCTTCAGAATGTCGTTGATCCCGTCCCGAGCCCGGTCCGACAGCGGCGGCAGGTCCAGCCCCGCCTGTCCGAACATGTCCGCCGTCAGGCTGCTGATCCCGCCCGAGTGCGACACCACCGCGACCCCGCGTTTCGGCGGCCGTGGGCAACGCGCCATCAGGTTCGACACCTGCAACAGGTCGTCGTAGTCCTGCACCCGAATCACGCCGTACTGCTCGAACACCGCGTCATACCGGTCATCCGCGCCCGTGAGCGCCGCCGTGTGCGACCCGGCGGCCCGCGTCCCAAGCTCCGATCGGCCGATCTTGATCAGCACAATGGGCTTGCCCTGTTCCGCCGCCATCCTCGCCACTTCCACGAACTTGCGCCCGTCCTTGAACCCCTCTACGAACCCCGCGATCACCTTGGTGTCGTCGTCGTCCAGCAGGTACCGCGC
>JAJDXU010000475.1 GCA_022823105.1 Dehalococcoidia bacterium | reverse complement strand
GCTGGAGAATGTCCGGAACAACCGGAAAATCGGTGCGCTGGTGCTCGATATCGACTCGCCCGGCGGGTCGGCCACCGCCAGCGACCTGATCTACGAAAACGTGCGTGAGGTTGCCCGACGCAAGCCAGTGGTCGCGTATATCCGCGGCCTAGGCGCGTCCGGAGGGTACTACATTGCGTGTGGCGCCGGCACAATCATGGCGTCCCGCGCCGCGCTGGTGGGATCCATCGGCGTGATCTACCTGCGGCCCATCCTGCAGCAATTGTTCGGCAAGCTGGGCGTCGAGTTCTCCGTGTTCAAGGCCGGCCGCCTCAAGGACATGACCGGTTTCTGGCGCATGCCCACCGACGAGGAGTCCGATAAGTTCCAGGGCCTCATCGGCGAGATGTACGACCTGTTCGTTTCGGTGGTCACCGACAACCGCCGGCTCACCGACGAGCAGGTGCGCGAGCTTGCCACCGGCGAGGTCTACACCGCCCGACAGGCCCAGGAAGCTGGCCTCATCGACCGGCAGGGCGGCTACGACGACGCAATCGCGGAGGCCATGCGACTCAGCGGCGCGCGGCGCAGGATCCGACACTACCGTCCCAAGCGGCCGTTCTTCAGCCGCATCGGTCTGCCGGGACGCGCCGGGGCATCGTATCTGCCCGTTCTCGAAAACTATGCCGGCCTGATGGCCGGCGGCATCTACTTCCTTGAACCCGGGATGCTGGGCGGTTTTGATTCTCGCGATTCGTAAAGGCGGGTTTGAAACCCGCCCCTACCGGTCAACGACCTTGGCTTCCTGCCAGAGCGCTTCCTTCTCGTCCAGTGGCAGCCTGGCGAAATCCTGACCCCGTTCCGACGCCAGCCTTTCCATCACTTTGTAGCGGTTGCGGAATTTGGCGTTGGCCTGGCGCAGCGCGTCCTCGGCCTGGATGCCGGACCACCGCGCCAAGTTCACCAGCGCGAACAGCACGTCGCCGAACTCGTCCAGCCGTTCCTCGTCAGTGGCGGCGTCGCGAAACTCGCCGATCTCTTCGACCAGCTTGTCCAACACTCCGGCGGCGTCATCCCAGTCGAACCCGAAACGCGCGGCACGGTCCTGTATCAACTGAGCGGCGGCGAGGGATGGCAGGGCGGCCGGCACGCTGTCCATCGCCGATGGTTCGGGTTTCCCGGCCTGGCGACGCTCCTCAGCCTTCAGCTGCTCCCAGTTGCGTTCCACTTGCCGCGCGTCGGACGCTTTGCCGTCCGCGAAAACGTGGGGATGCCGGCGGATCAGCTTGCGGTTGATGGCCGTCAGCACGTCGGCGATGTCGAAGTCGCCGGCGGCGCGGGCGATGTCGGCATGAAAAGCGACCTGCACCAGGATGTCGCCAAGCTCGTCGGCCAGCTCGCCGGGATCACCATCGTCGATGGCCTCCAGCGTCTCGTAGCATTCCTCCAGCAGGTTGCGCTTCAGCGATTCGTGGGTCTGCTCGGCGTCCCACGGGCAGCCGCCCGGCCCGCGCAGCCGCGCCACGATGTCGATGAGCGACTGGAACTCGCCGATGCGTTCTTCGGGAATGGGAGAAACGTGGTTGGTAGTCATGGCGCGGGCCAGTATATCCCATCCCACCCCTATCCGCTCACCCTGAGCCTGTCGAAGGTCCCTTCCAAACCTTTGCGCCGTTTGAACAGCCGACGCATTTTCCGGTAACCTGTGCTGCACGAAAGCCCGCGAGGAGGCTTGCCATGGTCACGAAACTACTCCGCGCCGGAACCAGAATGTCCATCGCCGAGTTCCTGGACCTGCCGGACACTGAGGAACGGCAGAAAATGGAACTGGACGACGGAGAGCTCTACATTATGCCCCGACCCCGACCCGTCCATCAGTTCATACTGATGCGGCTCTATATGTACATCGCCACCTACATTGATGGCTTCGCAGACCCGCCGGCTCAAGTTCATGTGGACATGGTCAGTATACTGTCCCCCAGTTCCCGTCGTGTACTTGTGCCAGACTTGGCCGTCATGCTTGCCGGCCGGCCTTACCGGATGGTTCGTGGCTATTTTGAGGTAGTGCCAGACATCACGGTGGAAGTCCTGTCCACCGACCGTAGCCGCGATCTGGTGCGCAAGCGTCAACTCTACGCCGAGGCCGGCGTCCGTGAATACTGGATCGTTGACCCGAGCAACGATACCGCGACCCTGCTGGAACTGCGCGATGGAGAATACGCCAAACGCGCCGTGGTGACCGTTTCCGACACCTTGACCACGCCATTGCTGCCCGGTCTCGCCATTCCCCTGGCTGAGGTATTTCGACACCGCCAGCGTCCTGCCGATGACTGACCGCCGCCTGCTGGCGACCCGTACCCTGTGGGCGGCGCAGATTCTAACGATCCCCGCCTGCCTGTTGTTCCTGGTGGCCGGCTCGGTGGCCTGGGCGGTTAACGATCCCGGCCTGTACCGCAACGGGTTTGAACGTTACAACACGGCGCAGCGTTCCGGCATCACCGACGCCGACCTGATCGCCATCGGAGCCGAGCTGCGCCGCTACTTCAACACCGGAGCCGAGCCGCTGGCGGTGCGCGCGCCGATCTACGGCATCGAGCAGGACGTGTTCAACGAGCGCGAGGTTGCCCACATGTATGACGTGAAGCGCCTGGTCCGCGGAACGTACGGGGTCGCCGTGGGATCCGGCCTGTGGATCCTGGCGACGGTGGCGGCGGGGTTTGCGATTCAGCGGCGCGGGTACGTGGGGACGGCGGCGCGACTGGCCGTATGGGGCGGCGCGGTCACGCTGGTGGCCGTGGTGGGCGTCGGGCTGGCTTCAATCGCGGCCTTCGAGCAGTTGTTCCTGCTGTTCCACCGCCTGAGCTTCGCCAACGACCTGTGGATCCTGAACCCCCGCACCGACTACCTGCTGATCCTGTTCCCCGGCGGCTTCTGGTTCGACGCCACCATGCGAGTTGCCCTGACGTCGGTGCTGGGAGCCGTGTTGCTGTTGTCGGCCGGCTGCGCCATACTGGGCTACCAAAGGTGGCAGACTCACCGCCAAACCGCGAGAGAGCAATGACCAGACAGCTGAAAATCCAGCAGCCCTTCAACCTGAAACTCACCTTGACCATGGGGCAGGCGTTCCGGTGGCGTCCGCTGGGGGACGGCTGGTTCTCCGGCGTGCTGGGCGAGAACTTGGTGCATATCCGCCAGACTAACGATGGTGTGGAGTACCGGGTGGGTGGCGCCGATGGGGAACTTGATGATGTGGGTTTTGATTGGGACGTGCAGATCTGCCGTTACTTCCGAATGGATACCGACAACATCCGTGGCATCTATGATGACCTGTGCCGGGACCAGAAGGTAGCCACGATGATCTGGCGTTATTTGGGACTGCGATTGATGCGCCAAGAGCCGTGGGAATGCCTGGTCTCTTACATTTGCTCCAGGGCCAACAGCGTCGAGAACATCAGCGAAAATGTGGAAGCCATCGCAAAATTAAGCGGCAGAGCAGCCAGCATCGGCGACGAAAAACGCCATCTATTTCCATCGGCTGCACAGGTGCTTGAAGCGGGAGGCGATACGTTATCCCGACTGTATATGAAAGGGCGTCGTCATCCGGCGCCGGCGATGCTATCGGCGGCAAAGCGCGTGGTTGCCGGCGACCTGGATTTGCATGAGCTGAAACAGTACGGACATCGCTACGAAACAGTCATCGGCGAGTTGCGGAAAATCGACGGCGTCGGCTACAAAATCGCCAACTGCGTGGCATTGTTTGGCCTGAATCGCGTGGAAGCTTTCCCCTGCGACCGTTGGGTGAACCGGGCAATGGCGGATTGGTACGACGATTTTCCGATGCCTATGCGGCCGGAATACCCCAGCACCAGGGAACATCAGGCAATAGCGGATTGGTCACAGCAACGGTTTGGCCCGTTCGCAGGCTATGCCGGGCAATACCTGTTCCACGGCCGCAGACAACAAGAGGCGGAAGCGCAACTGCCATTCTGGGAACGGGAATCGAAGATAGCCATAGCGCCTCACCATGACGACCCGCTTTGGGTAGCCATAGCCCGCAAGCAATTGTCGTAATGTTGGTTGACAACAACGTGCTGATTGACGTGGCTTTGCGCCGCCAACCATTCTTCGGCCCAGCGGTAGAGCTTCTGGAGCGCTTGGCGCAGGATCCGGGGCGCGGGTTCATGGCCTGGCATACCATATCCACCTTTTACTACATCGTAGAGCGGACGCTGGGGGACGAAAGAACGCGCAGCATTATCGCCGAACTATCTGGCTTCTTGACCGTCCCGACCGTCACGCACCAATCCCTGCTCTATGCCCTCTCCCTGCCAATGGCGGATTTCGAGGATGCCATGCAGATTGCCGCAGCCCGAGCCGCCGGCGCGGAGCACGTTGTCACCCGCGACATTGGCGATTTCACCAATTCGCCAATCCCTGCTCTCACTCCGGACCAGGCGTTGCGGGAGCTGTTTTAAGCGTATATCTACCGCACTCCGCCGCCAATCATCCTGAAGTGCTGCACGCTGTCGGCGTCGGCGAACTCCTCCAGGGCGCGGCGGTACACGGGCTTGCTGCGGCGTTGGCGGGCGTCCAGCAGGATGCCGAGTACCGTTCCGCTGTGGGCTACGTTGATGCCCGCCGCGTTTTGTTCGGTGGCGAATGTTGAGGCCCGCTGGACCCATTCGGCCATCGCCGGCAGGTGTCCGGCCCGCGCGCTGATGGTGGCGCCCCTGCCTACCAGTTCGGGATCGCCGCGCCGGATACCCTCGCGGACCAGTTCCAGGGCCTCATCGGTGCGCGACGCTACATTGTCCCACATCGGCGTGCGGTCCACGCGGTTGAACTCCAGCGTGTCCACCGTGCCGCCCGTATCGATGACGATCACCTCCATCGGCGGCGGCGGGCCGAGCGACTCCGCGATGCTGCCGCACCGGTGGTCGAAAAGCGCGACGCCCGGAAACATCACGCCGTCCGTTGGCTCCACCGACAGCGCGATTCCGGCGATCGATTCCGGCGAGAACGGGGCACCGGCCGCAATCCCGACCGCGCCAACGGCAGCCGTGATGTCTGCGCTGCTGCTGCCCATACCCTTGCCGGCTGGAATGGGGTTGGCGATGGCAACCTCGGCGCTCAACCCAGCGATGTCGATGCGTCGCGCCAACTCTGCCAGCGCTTTGAGCACTGCCGCTCTGGCTTTAGGCAGGTGGTCAATCCCGATTACTTCCGGCTCAGCGTCGCTTGAACCTCCGGCGCGCAGCGTCACCGTCGCCCGGGAGAACTGGTTGATGGGGCAGGTCACCAGAAAATGAGCGCCGCCGGTCATGCCCTGCACCAGTTCGCCGCAGGTTCCCGGGGCCGACGCCGTCGCGGTTCCGATCACATCGCCAGACATTGCCGCGAGGTTATCACAAGGGTAGTGCAGGGGCGAATGATTATTCGCCCTACTTGATCCGCACCGGTATCCCCGCCACCACCAGCGTAACCTCATCCGCCGCCGCCGCGAGCGCCTGGTTCACCGTCCCCAGCAGGTCCTGGAACTGCCGGCCGAGCAACGACGTTGCCACCAGCGAGTGCCCGACCTCGCTGCTCACCACCACCGCGTCGGCGTCAATCTCGCCCACATACGACAACAACCGTCGCACCGCTCCCACCGTCCTGCCCTCCAACTCGGCCCGATCCATGCGCTCGTGCTCGATCAGCAGGTTCGACACCCACCCATCCAGCGAGTCTAATAGCAGGACCGGCACACTTACGGATTCAACGCCCGCCTCCCGCAACGCGCCCACCGGATTGAGCGACGCTTCCACCGTCTGCCATTCCGCCGGCCGGCGCTCCCGGTGCAGTCGGACTCGTTCGGCCATTTCGTCGTCGGTGACCGTGCCGGTGGCAATATAGACAACCGGCCGTCCCTCCCCCAACGCTGCTACCAGCCCCTCCGCGTACGCGCTCTTGCCGGAGCGGATGCCGCCCAGTACCAGGTGGATGCTGCTCATGGCTCGGGATTGATGCCCGTCATCTCGTACACCAGGTCCATCCGCAGGCTGCCCCGCACCCAGTCAGCCAGCCGGTCGTACTCCCGGTCCCGCGCCACGTCCACACCCTCCGGCAGCGTGACGCCCTTGCGCCGCGCCAGCTCGCCCAGCATCGCGCGGCGCACGCCGGCGTTGTGGAACAGGCCGTGGATGTACGTGCCCATCACGCGACCCGACTCGTCCAGCGCGCCGTCGAATGCGGTGGCAGAGGTTACGGCTGCGTCGGCCCGGTCGTTCACTTCAAACGCCGGCACGAACCCCTCGCCGATCGTGCGGCCCATGTGTATCTCGTACCCGACGACGCTCTCGCCGGCCGCGCCCGACAGCAGCCCGCCGCTCCCGCTGGCCTCCGACCGGACCGTCGCCTGCACCCGGTGGGTCTCCTTGCTGCCGGCGAACGTCGTGGACAGCGGCAGCAGGCCCAGTCCGTCCGCCTGCCCGATGGTCGACTCGATGCCGTCCGGGTCGTACAACGTGGCGCCCAGCATCTGGTATCCGCCGCAGATGCCCACGATGGCCGACCCCCGCTCGTGGGC
>JAJDXU010000038.1 GCA_022823105.1 Dehalococcoidia bacterium | reverse complement strand
CTGGCGCCTAGCGCTCCGATGTGGGACAGAACCAGGGCGTTCCACCACCCGCCAATGCCAGATTCTCCAGATCCATCAGAAGGCGACAATTGAAAATCGCTGGAGTTGACTTCCCCGAACCTTTGCTGAACGCCCTCCGCGATGGGCGCTTGGTAGTGTTCGCAGGCGCCGGCGTGTCGATGGGGCCGCCGGCCGGGTTGCCTGATTTCAAGGGATTGGCGCGTCGCGTTGCGCAAGGCACCCCTTTGACCGTCAACGCGTTTGAACGCGAGGACGCGTTTCTGGGGCGGTTGAACGACCATGGAACCGATGTACACCGACGGGCTGCTCAAATTCTGCAGGATGAGGACCCGAAACCCACTGCAATGCACCGCAACCTGTTGCGGTTCTACACGGACTCAGAAAACGTTCGCATTGTCTTGACCAACTTTGACCTGCTGTTTGAGGAAGCTGCCTACGATATTTTCGATTCCACCCCGGCAGTTTTTGAGGCCCCCACGCTACCTCCAGGTCGGAGCTTCCGAGGTTTGGTCCACGTTCACGGCTCGGTGAAGGATCTCGGGGCTATGGTGCTCACGGACCGAGATTTTGGACAAGCCTATCTGACCGGGTCCGACGGATGGGCCAGCCGGTTTGTGTTAGACCTGTTCGCCAACAACACGGTGCTGTTCGTAGGCTACAGTCACAGCGATGTGATGATGACCTACGTGGCTCGGGCACTGCCTGGAGAGGAGGTCCGGAGTCGCTTTGCGCTGGTTGGCGATCACACAGATGATGCCAACCATTGGAACAGGATGGGCATCCAACCCATTTTCTTCCCCCAATCAGACGCCAGCGACTTCGACAGATTGGATGTCGCAGTGGCGGAGTTGGCCAATCACCGGCGACTTACGTTCCTCGACTGGCAACATAAGATATCGACCATCGCGGCGATAAGCCCACCCGCTGATGACGAGAACGCCGACGTTATTGAACACGCCCTCACCGATCCGGTGACGACACGGTTCTTTGTCGAGGCTGCCAAATTACCGGAATGGGTTGAGTGGCTTGCCGACCGCGGTCACCTGACTACTCTATTTGCCAACGGAGAGCTTACCCAGCAAGACCAGGCTTTGGTTTGGTGGCTGGTCTCCCGTTTTGCAATAACCCACCACAACTGGCTGTTTGCGCTCATCAGACGCCATGGTAGCCATATGAACCCGACGCTATGGAAACAACTCTGCTGGCAGATGCAGCACAGCATTCAGGAGTCGCCTGATGAGGCAGTGATTACCCGCTGGGTTCTCTGCCTGACCAGTGTCATTCCCACGGATGCCGACGAGTCCGCTCTGGCATGGTTGGGCGAAGCCTGCGCCAGTGTGAAGGCAACCGATAGTCTGTTGAGAGTGTACTATGCGATGACAGCCCGCCTCGACCGAGCGCCACCACTCCTTGGGTGGCGTAGTTCAAGTATGTTCCATCACTACCTGAATGAATTCCTCGCGGAGCGGATCAAGCCCAACCTCCCCGAAATGGCCGAACCGTTGCTGGCGCTGACCACCATGCGACTGAACACACGTCATACGGTGCTAACCGCTTGGAATGAAAGCGATGCGCCTTGGCATTGGGACAACTACAGCAGATCGGCTATTGAACCCCATGAGCAGGACGACCGGGATCAAGACATTGACCCGCTGATTGACACCGCTCGGGAGTGCTTAGAGTGGCTGGCCGTAAACCAGGCAGGTGTCGCCAAGCGATGGTCTGAAAGCAGCGTCAATTCCACAAATCCGCTTTTGCGCAGATTGGCGATTCACACGCTGTCCGCGCGAACCGACCTGTCAGCTGACGAGAAGATCGACTGGATTTTGGAAAATTGCGATGTTCACGCAATTCCGACCCACCATGAGATATACAGGGCGGTTGGCATCGCTTACCCGCTGGCCAGTAGTGAAAAGCGATCAGGTCTAATCGACGCCGTGCTGGCCTTCCGCTGGCCGGATGAAACCGAACCTGAAAATGACCGTTACGTAGCATATCACCACCTCGAATGGTTGCATTGGTTGAGCGCGGCCGACAGCAGTTGCGATTTGGCGATGCAAGCGATAGCTGACATTCAGGTACGATATCCTGAATTTCGGCCGTCAGAACATCCAGACTTCACTCATTACCACTGGAGCGGAACAAGGTCCCTTGATCAAAGCTCCTGGACTATCGATGGGCTTTTGGCCCGGCCGGCAACCGAAGCATTGCCGGACCTGCTGGCGTACCAACCCACCGACCAGCAAAGGTTTCTCGGAGATGACCGCCGCGCAATGCTGAACCAGGTTGAAGAATCCGCCCGTATCAATTGTTCATGGGGCCTTGAACTGGCAGACGCCTTGGTAGAGGTCGGAGAGTGGCATTCCGACCTGTGGGCTCACCTAATTGTTGCCTGGACAACGGCGAACCTGGACGAAGACAGCACGCATCGGGCGCTGTCACACCTGTCAGTCAACACTTTGCAACGGCAGCACACTCAGGAAATTGCCAGTTTCCTCTTTGAGCTGGCCCGTAAAGCCAACTCATCGGAAGCAGCAGATTTGCCAGATCAAGCCGATTCGATAGCGGCTGCGCTATACCAGTACGCAGTTCAGGTCGAAATTCCCAATTTCACCGCATATGTGGGTGGAGTCGCGCAGGAGACCGATTGGTTTTCGAGAGCAATCAGTCATCCGTCCGGCAAACTTGCACAGTTTTGGGTGCAGAGGATCGCAAGATTACACGCTCAACAGGAAACCACGCGGCAGGCGCTCAGCGATAAGCACAGAGATGCCCTGGACATCATCGCCCAGGAGAGCAGTGATGTGGGCAAACTCGGGCGGACGGTTCTCGCAAGAGACTTGCCGTTTCTGCTCTACGTTGACGAGACTTGGGCGTTGGAAAACCTGGTACCACATTTGGAGCCTGGGAGCAGTGATTTCGTTTCAGCTTGGGATGGATTGACGTATTGCGGGCGGATCACGCCTCGAGCGGCCGAATTGTTGCGGGAACCTTTTCTGAAGGCGATTGAACGCATCAACGGCGAATTGACCGGCTCCCGCAAGCAACGATTCGTCTCCACCTACATCGGGATGCTCACCTGGTTCGCAACCAATCCCACCAACGAGTGGATAACCAAGCTATTCACTTACGGTGATACGGAGACGCGGCACCAATTCGCGACGGAAATAAGCCACCAGCTACGATCACTGGACGAAACGCGTCAAACTGAATGGTGGAGCGTCTGGCTCAAAGGTTACTGGGAAAACCGCCTTCAGGGGGTCCCGGTACCGTTGGACGACGCCGAGATCGAGACTATGCTCGACTGGACAACCCTGCTATCGGCTGTGTACCCGCAGGCCGTGGATGTAGCGGTTCGAATGCGCGCTGTACCACTGCAACGGGGAACTATCATCTACCGTATTGGAAAAGCCGAGCTGGCAAACCAATATCCTGAAGCAGTGGCGAAATTCCTAGGCAGTGTCGTCAAAATAACTTGGCCCAGAGGGCAAGGGCTCGGATCTGGCAAATGGCGAGGAACGATGCGGCTCTCTTGGCATACCGAGTTGCCACTCCTCGCCATTGTTTGAAGTTCAAGAATGCATTCTCAACCAAATGACGCAGGCGGTATAGATCCCGATCGTAGTACCTGGGTTCCTTACGGTGGCTCCTGGGCGGTATCACCGGCTCCATCCCCTGGGCCACG
>JAJDXU010000362.1 GCA_022823105.1 Dehalococcoidia bacterium | reverse complement strand
CAAGTGCGTGAAGCGGATGGCCCGTGAACGCACTAAATTCATCAGACAGACGATCGCCTATGCTCTACTCGACATATATGATGAACACAGCCTTCATTCTGTAGGAATCTATTTTGCTCGCCAAGGAATTCAGTGGCGCATTCCCTTGGAAGATATCGCCGAGCACGCCCATACGACTATTGGCGAACTGCGCGCCCGGGCTCCCTGGAGCAACCTCGAAGGAATGGACGCCTTTAAGCGCATCTAAAACGGTAGGATTGCCAATCGGGGATACCGCCAAGGAGATTGTAATGCCTCCCGCGAGGAAATGGGAACGGATCGAGGACCTGGCGGTGCTGCACCTGTACCGCGGCAAGGTGGCGCGAGACAGCCGTGAGGTGGCGGCGCTGGCCGCTGCCTTGGAACGCAGCCCGCAGTCCATAGGCGCTCGGATGCAGGCGTTCGCGGGGTTGGATCCGGCTAATCCCTACACGCCGTCAGCCAAGGCCACTGCGCTGACGCAATCGGTTTGGGCAGAGTATCTGGCGGACCGGACGGCGATTGCGGTGGAGGGCCAGCGGGCGTACCTTGGGATACTGAACCGGTATTCCATGGGGAGGCCGTGATTGCCAGGGCGTCAGAACGTTATATATTTTGGATCGTCAGTGCATTATTCTGTAATCCTAGAATTTGCATAGCTCAGTGACAATTGCTATTTATGCGCCAGTACCGTATGATACACGCTCCCAAAGGAGATGATTATATGCCGTACGTTACTGGCGATCCCAAAGTGGATGCATTGCTGGCCAAGCACGCTGATGAGATTAAACGCTCAGAGATGCTGGGTAAGGAAATTGCCGAAGAAAATGATCGCCTGATAGCCAAGATCGAAGCGACACGAGCGAAGCGCACTGGGGTGGCAGGTGCGAGATAATGAGGCCAATTCAGACCACCAAAATGAGGCCAATTCAGACCACCAACATGAAAGTGAGCGAGATTGGCAAGAAACAAGAAACGACCTGCTGCAAATCCACCGGAATGTGGTGCGAATCCTGAATTTACGCGCTATGCAACTGTCTGAAATACTCGGTCGGGATGATTATCTGGCTATATTGCGAATCAGTGTTCTGAATGTAATGGACCGAGGGGATTACGGCCGCGCTCTGGAAAATCTTCGTGATTTCATCCTTGAAACTCCCGCATTGGATAAAATGTTACCGGAGTTAATTGACCACGTAGAGCCTGGACTGACCGCGCTGGCCAGATGGGGTATGGAATACAGGCTTTCGGCGCTCCTGCAGCGCACGCCCGATTAACAGCGGCGACCAACCGTCGCGCCACGAGAACGTAGAGCACGGAATAGTAGGGGCGGGTTTCAAACCCGCCCCTACGCACGTCTTCGATGTCGCCGGGTTTAGACCAGGACGCCGAAGCCGGACTTGGTGCAGATTTCCAGGCGGTTGTGGTCGGGGTCGTGGAAGTAGAAGGCCTGCTGGCCGTCGTGGCGCGTCTGGATATCGGTGCACTCCACGCCGATGTTTTGCAGTTCGTCGCGGGCGGCTGAGATGTCGTCCACCTCGAAGGCGGTGTGGTGAGACGGCGCGGACGGAGCGTCGGGGTTCTCGATGATGTGGACCATGGCGCCGCTGGGAAGCTGCAGCCAGTAGAGGTTGTCGCTGTCCACCATCTTCGGGATCTGCTTGACGCCCAGGACTTCCTGGTACCACTTGAGGGCGATGTCCTTGTCCCGCACGTTGTAGGTGATGTGGTTGATGGCCTTGAGGCGGATGTTGTCAGCGTTGAGTCCCATGTTCAGATGTCCTCCGGTTTGTTTTGCATGGATGCACAGGATTTACAGGATTTTGGGTTTGGTGTCCAACCCCTTGACGGTGTGGGTGTGCGCTCCAAGGTTGAGCCGGCCATTGGCTTCTCGCAGGTGGACTAGATATTGAGGAGTCGTTCAAGGTTGGCGAACAGGATGGACTCCTTTTCGTGCCGGGAGAGCGTTTCCATGCCGAGGAGCCAGGAAACGGGCCAGTCGGCGCACATATCGAAAGGCCAGTCGGTTCCGAAGACGATCTGCTCGATGCCGACCATGTCGATTAGCATGCGCAGGCCCTCCTCGCTGTGGGTGAGGCAGTCATAGTAGAAACGGCTGAGGTAGGCGCTGGGCGGCTGGTCAATGTTGGCGCGCGCCTCGGGGCGGACCTGCCCGCCTCGATCCATGCGGCCGATGCCGTAGCAGGCGTAACCGCCGCCGTGGCAGAGGCAGATCCTGAGGTTGGGGTAGCGGTCCATCACGCCACCGAACACGAATGACGCGAAGGTGACCGCACGGTCGGCCAGGTTGCCAATGGTGTTAGGCAGGTGATAGCGGTCGAGTCGGTGGGACACGACGGTGCCGCCGCCCTGGTGGATGAGAAACATGGCGCCGAGTCGTTCGGCGGTGGCCCAGAGCGGGTTGAAGTACGGGTCGTCGAAGGTGCGGCCATTGACGTGATCGCCGATCATGGCGCCCTTGAGGCCGAGTTGCTCAACTGAGCGGGTGAGCTCCTCGATGGCTGCGCCGACGTCCTGCATGGGAAGGTGGGCCAGGCCGGCGAACCGTTCCGGGTACTCCTCGGTGAGCTGGGCGACGTATTCGTTGCACTCGCGGTGCATGGCCATGGTCTGGTCGGGGTCCAGGTCATAGGAGTACATGTTGGCGTTGGTGGACAGGACGTGGACGTCCACCCCGAGGGACTGCATATCCGCGATGCGCTGCTCGGGCGTCCAGAAGGTCCGGGGGTTGTAGCGGTGCTGATTGTAGAGTGTGGGGGCGCTGACACCGAACCAGTTATCGCCGCTTTGCATCGCCCGCAGGGCGCTGGCCGGGGTGATATGAGCGTGGACATCAAGGACTCGAACTGCCATGGGCGCCGTCTCCTATCGGGGCGGGCGATGTTATCCAAAGTATTCGCGCGATGGGGCAGGCTATTCGGGCTGATTGCTGATTATAGACGGTTTTGGGGAATCCGTCAGGGCGAGCGTGTTTGGGGATATGGGCCGCGAAACAAGCGACCGGCTAGGGCGTCACAACCGACGCCGACGCGTTGTTCGCCGTGCATGATAGTCGTCCGCAGGGGGAGTTTTGCTGGCGGAGCGTCGTTTTGAAAGCGCTGCGGTCTCTGGCGTCAGCGGTGAGGGATATTTGGAAGGCTCACGGCGCGGCGTACGGATTGTAACGCGGCGTCACATTGGCCTGCTCGCTGCGCTCCGTTCCGCGCCTCGACATGCACAACGGGGTCGAGAAGGTCAACCCGGGTATCGCTTAACCTGGCGCGTCCTCCGCTTCGAGCGTGGCCGTGGATTCGGACAAGTTGGGTGGCATCAATCGCGCTTTGTCCATTGGCTTGGGGCCCGAACTGTGACGCAAGCGAGGCGATTGACAGCCGAATACGGATATCCCGACGGCAAGAATCGCATGCTCTAATATCGCGTTTGAGGATAGTGTACATGCATCAATATCGCCAGATTGGGTTTGACAAGCTCATCAAGCGCGATTAGCATCCCACGTTGCTGACAATTCGGCACAGCCGGACGGGTTTCCGTCGGCATTGTGCCGATCAAACATCAAAGGGCGATATTCAGGGAGGACTCACTTAATGGATTTGCGACGATTCTGGCATCCACGAACGCTGCTTGCGCTGTGTGCTTTGGCCGCGACGGTTGCGATGGTCGGCTGTGGTGGCGCGGCCACTGCACCGGCAACAACAGGCGACACGTCCGGCGGTGGGAGCGCACCGCAACAGGCTGCCGCCACTCCCACGCTAAACCCCTTCGCCGGCGCCGTGGAGCCTACGCCAACCGCTCCGCTGAACGTTGCCCCGACTGCCGTGCCGGTTCCCACCGCCGTAGCGGCCGCGGACCAGCGCCCCGACTGGTGGCAGACCGGCGAGGCCCAGCACTATCGCGGTGATTTCCCGTTGGTGGCGACCAGCAACCCCGGTTTCTGGGACGTCCACTACGGCGGTTCCATGAACACCGTGCTCATCCCGTCGGGCCCGCGGTTCAACCAGATCCTGGAATACAACCCGGTGAACCCCAACGAGATCATTGGCGACCTGGCGGTGAGCTGGGAGTCATACGAGGATGGCGACGAGTTCGGTTACGTCTTCAACATACATCCCGACGCCACGTTCTCGGACGGCCACCCGGTTGAAGCCGAGGACATCGCGTTCTCCATCGACCGCATCACGCTGGGTCAGGTTGAGGAGGGCGTGCTGCGCGCCCGCACCGGCTTCCTGAACAACTTCGTGGTGCACGGCACCGCCGAGGCCATCGACGCCAAGACGGTCAAGGTTCCGCTGCGGTTCCCCGCCGCCGGCTTCCTGCCCAACCTGGCATCCGACTACATGAAGGTGTACCCGAAGCACGTTGGCGAGAACCTCACCCAGGAGCAGGCCAACACGGGCAAGACCCAGGTGGAAGCGCTTTCCGCCATCAACGCCGGCAGTCCCGACAGCCTGATCGGTTCCGGCCCGTGGATGCTGCGCGACTGGGAAAAGGACTCGGGCTATTCGTACGACCGCAACCCCAACTACTTCAAGGAGGGCCGCCCCTTCTTTGACGGCCTGAAGATATTCCTGATTCGCGACACCGCCCGCCGCCTGTCGGCGCTGCAGGCCGGACAGGTTTACGGTTCCTACCAGCCCGTCACGGGCAGCAACCGGCCGGAAGACATGGCCCGCCTGGAAGAGGACACAAACGGCCGCGTCCGCGCCGTCATCCTGGAAGCTTCCGGCGTACAGGCTTTCTTCCTGAACCACCAGAAGCCGCCCTTTGACGACCCGCGCGTGCGTCGGGCGATGTACCTGGGTATTGACCGGGACAACGCCGTCGAAAAGGCGATCCTGGGATTTGGCCAGCCCGGCACCTTCTTCGCGCCCGGCGTTGTTGAAGACCTGGAATCCCTGCGCGCCAACAACGTGGCCTACGGCGACCGTGAGGCCGCATTGACCGAAGCCAGGCAGCTGCTCACCGAAGCCGGCTATCCTGACGGTTTCGAGGTTACGCACAACGTGGTGAACTCCAACCCGTCGCTGTCCACGGCCGAGACCGTTGCGCCGCAGTTGCGGGAAGACCTGAACATCAACATCGTCATCCAACCCACCGACCTGGCCACGATGTACGTGGGAATGCGGGACGGCGTGTCCAACTTTGACGGCGTGGGCACGGGCATCATCCTGCGCGACCCGGGCGACATCATCAACCAGTTCTACCTGCAGGACGTGCTGCGCAATCCGCACAACTGGCAGAATGACCGGGTTGACGAGTTGATCGACCTCCAGAACCGCGAGGTTGACCCGGCGACTCGCCAGGGGCACCTGGAAGCTCTGGCCGAGATCTTGCACCAGGGTGAAAGCCACTGGCTGCCGGTGCTTTGGTACTCCAGCGGAGGAGCCTTCGACTGCCGCATCCGCAACTACCACTACCCGCCGACCGTTCAGTTGATCAAGAAGTGGGACCACGTGTGGTGGGCCGGCGGCGAAGCGTCGGCCTGCGACCACAATGCCAACGCCGAACGGGGTTACCGTCCGTAAGCCCGTCCGCGCCTGGCGCAAACCGCCGAATGACTTTTGGCCGGCTCTGACCTTTATAGGGCCGGCCAAAGTGTATAATGATCCGAATTGCTGTGCTGATAATGCCGGCCGGAGTTGAGGAATGTCTCAGTACCTGATTAGAAGATTTCTTCTCTTCATTCCCACGATGCTGCTGGCCACCATACTGGTGTTCGCGCTGTTCTCCATAGTGCCTGGCGACGCCGCGGTATTCCTGCTCACCGGAGAGGACGCCAGCGGGACGGTCACCAACGAGGACTTCGAGCGCCTGCGCGAGGACCTGGGACTCAACCGTCCCATCTACGTGCAGTATGCTGACTGGCTGTGGGGCGTCATTCGCGGCGACCTGGGGATATCCCTCTACTATGGGCAGCCTTTCGGCCTGGAGTTGGTTGAGCGCTTCGCCAGGACCTTCGAACTGGCGGTGCTGGCCATCGTGCTGGCGTTTGCCACTGCCGTGCCTCTGGGTGTGCTGTCGGCAATGAAGCAGGACTCAGGCGTGGACTATGCGAGCCGGGTCATCGCGCTGCTGGGGATCGCCATGCCGACCTTCTGGATTGGGGTGCTGGTGATTTACGCGCTGGTGTATGGGACAGGCTGGCTGCCGCCCCTGGAATACGCCCACTTATGGGAAGACCCGGTGCAGAACCTGAAATTGATGGTGTTGCCGGCCGCCGTGATCGGTTTCCATGACATGGCGTTCACGGCCCGGGTGACCCGGTCGGCGATGCTGGAAGTGATGCGCGAAGACTACATGAGAACGGCGCGATCCAAGGGCCTGCGGGAGTGGGTTGTGGTGGGTCGCCACGCGCTGAAGAACGCGCTGCTCCCCGTGGTAACCGTGTCCGGCTACCAATTCGGGCGGCTGCTGGGCGGCGTCATCATCGTTGAGCAGATCTTTGTCGTTCCCGGCGTTGGCAATTTCCTGATCGACGCCATCAACCACCGGGACTTCCCGGTGATTCAGGGCGTGATCCTGATGACGGCGGCCGTGGTGCTGCTGCTGAACCTGATCATCGACATGCTCTACGGCATCCTGGACCCGCGGATCCGCTACTCATAAACACGGGCCCGCAAGCACAGAAGACGGCTATTACTCATCGGCAGGTGTTGCCATGATCAATCAAACTACGGAACAAGCGACCATGGCCCGCGAGGCCCTTCCGGCCCCGGGGCTGGTGTCGCGTTCATGGACCGGACTCATACGTTTCGTCCGCACGAAGCCACTGGGCGCAATCGGCGGCGTGATAGTCGTGCTGCTGGTGATAGTAGCAGCGCTGGCGCCGGTGCTCTCGCCCTATGACCCGCGGTCCACACCGGCGCAGCCCTGGGAGGCGCCGAACTCCACATACCTTCTGGGCGCGGACTACGTGGGCCGGGACGTTTTGAGCCGCCTGATCTACGGAGCGCGGATTTCGCTGTACGTCGGATTGGGCAGTGTGCTGGTGGGCATCACGGGGAGTTTCATCCTCGGCGTGGCGCTCACCTACTCCGGCGGCATCATTGACACAATCTCGCAGCGGATTGTGGACTCGCTGATGTCCCTGCCGGGCCTGCTGATAGCCCTGGCGATCATGGCCGTGGTCACGCCGTCGTTGAACACCGTGATCCTGGCCATAGTGATCGGCATGATCGCCCCCGTGATCAGAACGGTGCGTTCCCAGGTGTTATCGCTGCGGGAGTTGGACTACGTGACGGCGGCAACGGCCATCGGCGCGCCGCCATGGCGCATAATCATGCGGCACATCGTGCCCAACTGCTTCGCGACCTACCTGGTTCTGGCGACGTATTACCTGGGGTTTGCCATCATCATCGAATCGTCCCTGTCGTTCCTGGGGGTGGGCACTCCACCGGACCAGCCCAGCTGGGGCGGGATGCTGGTGCGAGCGGCTTCGGCGCACGTCAAGGCCGGTCCGTGGCTGGCCATATTCCCCGGCCTCGCCATCTTCATGGTGGTGATGGGGTTCAACCTGTTGGGCGACGCCCTGCGCGACGTGTTCGACCCGCGCCTGCGCGGTCGCTAGCGACCGATAACGGTCCGCACAAATACCGGGAGGCAGGGCAAAACCGCCGATGCCTCCCGGTCGTAGTTTAAAGAAACTTGGCCACAGCCACCGCGACCGCCGTCAACGTGGCCATGACTCCCGTTAGCCTGAGCAACAGCCGATAACCCATGGCATCGATTTTGGCGTCCAAGCCCTCGATTTTGCCTTCGAGCCGCTCGTTCATGGCGTCCATCTTGCCTTCCAGACGCTCGTTCATGGCGTCCATCTTGCC
>JAJDXU010000349.1 GCA_022823105.1 Dehalococcoidia bacterium | reverse complement strand
TTGCCTAACATTCGATATAATTCCCCAAAGGAATTGCATACCTGGCGGCAGGAGGGGAGCGCACCACCAGCAGGTGCGCTCCCCTCCGCGTTTTCTAGGCGGCGTCCGCTTGCGGCTTATTGAGCATCACGCCGTAGCCGCGCTCGTCGACGATGTGGTTGACGGAGACCCGGCCCCGGCTGTCATAGCCGGTCGTGTAGGCATATTCCACCTCGGCGCCCCAGGGAACCCTCCCGCCGATGCGCACGGTGCCGCCGCCCGGATTCCGGCCGCTGTGCGGCCCGCCGGCGCCCCTGACCACCACGCCCTTGCGGTCGTCCTTCTTCCAGCCCATGACCTTGAGTTCCACCGGGGCCACCAGCTCCGCTTGGGTCGGCGCGAACAGCACCTCGTGCAGCCGCCGGAGCACGTCCCCCGACGGGGTGCGCTGGCCGTTCATGATCAGGGAGAGATGGCCGGTGCTGATGCCCGCCAGCCGGGCCACCTGGTTCTGGGAAAAGCCGTGGGCGTCCATCCGGTCCCACAGGGCGCGCGGGTCCACGGTGGGGCACCGGGCCGCTTCCACCGTCGCCGGGGCCTCCAGCACCGCCTCCACCTTTGCCTGGACCCCGGGGCTGAAGTGGCGCTTGCCCCTGGACGCCATCGACATATAGCTGCGGGACACGCCCACCAGGTCGGCCAGCGCCCCCAGGCTCAGGCCCACCTCCCTGGCCCGTTCCCGGATGCAGGTGCTTTCGCCTTGAACCACGCCGCCCTGGCGGTAGACCACGCCCTGTCCCGGCACCTCGCCCAGGACCGCCATGGCCCGTTCCCGCAGCATGGGGGACCATGGCCTGCTGCCGCCGCTGACCTATTGGGTAGGGACAGCGCCGCCTATGGCCGGATTGCTCCGGCTGGTTTGCGCCATCCCTCCCACCGAACCGGACGTGCCACTTTCGCGGCATCCGGCTCTCCATCAGACGGTTTGTGGTTGGTTCGGACGGTGTTCTGCTTGATGGCACGTCCGGCAGAGCGTTACCAGGGTGTTGAGCGCGTGAGACTTCATGCCTTTGGTGTGGTGAACGTGCAGGTCTGCCCGTGCGCCACACCTTTGACACTTCATGCCGTCACGCACCTTTGCCCTGAGTTTGCGTTCGATGATTTCCAGGGGTTCGCCGCGATTACCGTGACTAGCCCCGATTGTCGCCGTGTAGATGCTCTCGTCCGGGCCGGTTTCTCCCTGCGGATGGTCGCTCGCCGCCGTCGCGTGGCCCAACAGGTAGGGATGCGGGAATCCCGCTTTGCCCTTCCGCAGTTAGTGTTGGCGGTTGAGTTCCTGCCTTGTGGGGAGCCATTGGTACACTTCCAGCGTGTTACCGCCTTCGCGCACCTCCGCGTGCCAGCGGGTGCAGTCATGGAGCCTTCTGGTCTTTTCACGGATGAGTTGTCCCTTGTGGCTTCCCTTATGCTTCGCTAGCAGCCAGTTGAGGTAGCGGAACCAGGTGAACCGCGTGATTTCCCCAATATCGGCCAGCAGACTGGTGTACCGATAGTATTCGGCCCAGCCCCGCACGATAGCGTTCAGGGTTTTCAGTCGGGTGTACTCGTCCATCCAAGTCCAGTTGCTGGAAGTCAGGTCTTTGAGCTTCCGTTTCACTCGCTCCTTGGCCTTGGCCGCCGGTCGAAGATGCACCGCCCACTTGCCGTTGACCTGCTCCCGCTGGATGTGGAAACCCAGGAAGTCGAAGCCGTCGTTGACGTGGGTGATTACCGTCTTTTCTTCCGATAGCGTCAGGTGGAGTTCGTTCTCCAGAAACTGCTGTATGGCCTGCTTGGTGGCCTTGACCTCGGCGATGGGGCCGTTGCTGACGACCACGAAGTCGTCCGCGTAGCGCACCATTGTGTAGTTGCCGAGACCTGCTTCCCTTCTCCGTCGCCGGGCGTTCCGGTCGAGTTCCCACTGTGCCGCCGCCCACTGGTCAAACTCGTTGAGGTAGACGTTGGCTAGCAGCGGGGAAATTACCCCTCCCTGCGGCACACCGGATTCGGTGCGCGCGAAGAGGCCCCCTTCCATCACGCCCGCTTTCAGGAACTTCCAGAGCAAGTCCAGTAGCGCCCTGTCCTTCAACCGCCTCCGCAACAGCTTCATCAGCGTCCGATGGTGGACGGTGTCGAAGTAGCTTTGAAGGTCGCCTTCAATCACGTAGTAGTGTTTCACGCTGGTGTTGAACATGGGCATGAGGACCGCGATTGCGTCCATGGTGCAACGACCTTTGCGGAAGCCGAGGGAGTGCGGATGGAAGTCCGACTCGTAAATCGGGTCAAGGATGGCCCGAAGTGCTTCCTGCACGATGCGGTCCCGCAGGGCGGGGATGCCCAGCGGGCGCTTCTTGCCGTCGTGCTTGGGTATGTAGACTCGCCGGACGGGTTGCGACTGGTACGTCTTGCGCTTCAGTTGGTCGATGAGCGTCGTCATCTGACGCTCGTAGTCCGCCTTGAACGCCTTTCGCGTCTGGCCGTCCACGCCGTCGGTCTGGCTACCCGGTCGCGCCAGTACCCTTTCAGCCGATATGTGCATCCAGCAGTCCCAGTGCAACAGGTCGTACAGGTTGGTGAACCTGTGATCTGGATGCTCACTGGCCGTCTTTGCCAAGAACTTTTGCTTTTCTGCCATCTTCGTCGGGTTCATACATCCCTCCTCTGGCGTAGTTCGCTTTGTTCTGCACTCGTCTGACTGCCCTCCTTCGCCATGTGGCCGGCTTTCCCGGCCTCGGACTACTACGAGGGCTCTGCCCCACGTCCGGCATTGGCCGCAGGCTGGCCTACCCCGTTGCCGGGGAGCCGGACGTGGTTCCCAAGTTCACGTAGATTGCGTCTGCGTGTCGTGTTAGGTTCTGCCTATACGCCTGGCACGGCTCGTTGCCGCGCTCGCCATCGGGATACGCCGGTTGATTGGAGTCCGGCGTCTCTGTCCAGAAGGACTCTCCCTGCCTATCCCAAACAGGGAGTCCGATGACTCCACCCTCGCCCTACCGTGAGCGGGTGGTTCGGCTTGCG
>JAJDXU010000406.1 GCA_022823105.1 Dehalococcoidia bacterium | reverse complement strand
CTGGATTCCTGCTTTCGCAGGAATGACGGTGGGGGCAAGGAATGGCGGTTGGGCAAGGAATGGCGGTTGGGCAAGGAATGGCGGTTGGGCAAGGAATGGCGGCTGGGCAAGGAATGGCGGCTGGGCAAGGAATGGCGGTTGGAGTGGGAAAATGATGAACGCCGCTCCCGGTTTTGGCCGGGAGCGGCGTTTGGGTGCGGTTTGAGACCGGCCGGGCCGGCGGTGGGGATGTTACGAGGGGCGCTCGCGGCGTTCGATTTCGCGTTCCTCGGCCTTGTGGCGGAGGGGGCGACCCTTGTCGGGGGTGGGGTCTTTGACTTCGCCGTAGATGGCGCGGCCTTCGTGGTCCTCGGGGAGATATTCTGTGATGGGCAGACCGCCCTCAGTTACGAAGAGCAGTCAATGGCAGTATTTGTAGATCTGCATATCGTCGCACGCGCAGATCCACGTTCGATGCTTGACCTCTTCTTCCTTGCTGGGGTAGAAGCGGCAGGGGCAGAGAGGCCGGCCGATGTCATCGACGTTCTGGGCCAGGCCCAAGATCACAGACTCGGCGATCCCCTCTTCCGGGTGGGTGAACGTGCCGGATTTTTGGCAGTATCGTTCGACGAACAGACGCATTCGTTCGATTGATTTTTCGCTGGGCTGGTCGGCCAAAGTAATCCTCCTCGATGCGTTCGGATTACGAGATTCCGATCGCTGTTACAGGAATGATATTAGGATATGTCCAATTCTGCAAACCGGGCGGTTGGGGCGGGCCGGCGGGTGGTCAGGCGGCGGGCCGGCCGGGGAGGTCGTATTGGAAGAACGCGGTGGAAACGAGGGTGTGCAGTTCCAGGCAGCGAGAGCGCAGGCGGATGAGCAGTCGCTGCCGGTCGGCGGTGTCGGGCCAATCGTAGTGGACCATGGCGACGAGGCGCCCGGCGAGCCTGCGGGCGGCGGCGTCGGCGCGACCGTCCGGGCCGGGGGCGATGGACGCGAGTTCGGAGGCGGCGACGTCCAGAGACCGGCACAGGGAGTCAGGGAGCAATGGGTCGGTGGCCAGCAGGTCCAGCACCTGCTCCGGGACGATTTCGACGCTGTAGGCCCGGTTGTACGCGGCCACGGCGTGGTACATGCGGAGCAGCGTGACCCAGTCGGACTCGGAACCGGCCGACGGGTCGGATTCTTCTACGGGGAACTGTTCGATCTGGGCAATGAGCAGAGCCGCGGACAGCTGGGCGCGCTCTATAAAACGGCCCAATTGCATGAAGTGCCAACCCTCGTCCCGGTACATGCTGGCGGAGGCCACGCCCATGAAGTTATCGATGTCGGCGTCGATCTCATCGTAGAAGGATTCGGGGGAGGTGTTCCAGATGTCGAGGATGTCGACGCGCTGGATGCGAAGGTATGCCAGGTTGAGGGAGCGCCACATTTCGGGGCTGATGCGGTGGCGGATCTGGCGGGCGTTCTCGCGACCGAGGGAGAAGCAGCTGAAAACCGAGCTGGGGTTGGAGCGTTCGAAGGTGAGGTCGTCGGCGAGGGTGAAAGAGTCGGCGAGGGTGTATTCGTCGCCGCCGCTGCTCTGCCAGGCCCGGGTGCCGGGCACGCCCATGACCTGGAGGATGCCGTCCTCGCTGGCGGGGTCGTAACCGGGGATCAGATGGGGACCGGCGCCGGGGGGCTGGCGGTCCAGGACGGAGTAGATGCGGTTCCAGCCGTTGTAGATCTCGGCGATGGGACGGTCGACGAGGGCTTCGGTCTGGAGGCGGAGCAGCCGGCAGAGGTGATCGGCGCGCTCGAGGTAGCGGCCCATCCAGTAGAGTCCCTGTGCGCTGCGGGCGAGCACCGGATTCAGTCCTCCAGCACCCAGACGTCCTTGCCGCCGCCGCCCTGGCTGCTGTTGACGACGATGCTGCCGCGGCGGAGGGCGACGCGGCAGAATGCGCCGGGCACGATGCGGGTGGCCTGTCCGTGGAGGATGAACGGGCGGAGGTCCACGTGGCGGGGCTCAAAGTTGCCATCGATGAGGCAGGGCGAACGGGAAAGGTCGAGGGTTGGCTGGGCGATGAAATCGCTGGGGTTGGCCCGGATCTGCTCGGCGTATTCGGCGCGCTCTGCCGGCGAGGCCTGAATCCCGACCAGCATGCCGTAGCCGCCGGATTCGCCGACGCGCTTGACGACGAGGGTGTCGAGGTTGTCCAGGGTGTAGGCGAGGCCGTCGGGGTTGCGGCAGAGGTAGGTCTCCACGTTTTTGAGCAGCGGTTCTTCGTCACGGTAGTAACGGATCATGTCGGGGACGTAGGCGTAGACGCTCTTGTCGTCGGCGACGCCGGTGCCGGGGGCGTTGGCGAGAGCGACGTTGCCACGGCGGTAGGCGTCCATGAGGCCGGGGACGCCGAGGACGGAATCGGAGCGGAACACGGTGGGGTCGATGAAGTCGTCGTCGACGCGGCGGTAGATGACGTCGACGCGCTCCAGACCGGTGGTGGTGCGCATGTACACGAAACCGTCGCGGACGAGGAGGTCCTGGCCCTCCACCAGTTCGGCGTCGATCTCTCGGGACAGGAACATGTGCTCATAGAAGGCGGAGTTGTACACGCCCGGGGTGAGCAGGGCCAGGCGGGGATTTTCCCGGCCGTCGGGGGCGAGTTCCCGGAGGGTCTGCTGCAACAGGCGGCCGTACTGCTCGACTTCCTGCACGCGGGATTCGCGGTAGAGGCGTCGCATGCTGGCCTTGGTGGCCTTGCGGTTGGCGATCATGTAGGAGACGCCGGAGGGCACGCGGAGGTTGTCCTCGAGGACGTGGAAGCCTTCGTTGGTGCGGACCACGTCGGTGCCGCAGACGGCGACCCACGTTCCCCGGGGCGGCGTGAACCCCTGCATCTCGGGCCGGTACTGGGGGCAGCCGAACACGACGTCGGCGGGTATGACGCCGTCGGCGACGATTTGGGCATCGCCGTAGATGTCCTGGAGGAACAGGTTGAGGGTCTGGAGGCGCTGGGTGAGGCCGGCGTCGAGGAATTCCCACTCGCTTTTGGGCAGAAGACGGGGGATGCAGTCGACGGGGATGATGCGCTCCTCGGCCTCCGCGTCGCCGTACACGGTGAAGGTGATGCCCTCGTTGGAGAAGGAACGAGTCACGCGCTCCTGGATGCCGCTCAACTGCTCATCGGAAAAATCTGCGAGGGCGTCGAAGAGTCCGTGGCAGTGTGGCCGTGGATTGCCTTCGGGCAGGAACATCTCATCGTAGACGGGGTCTTCGAGGGTGTAGTTCCGGAAACGGTCTGGCGGGGGCGTGCTCACGGGCGGTTCCAAAGGGTGGGGTGAGGATGCCGCGCAAGCGTAGCAAAGAAGGCGGGGCGGGACAAGCGGGCGGGAGACGAATGACGGGCTCACGTGCTGCTCAGTGCTAAAGGCCTTGCTCAGTTGGTTAGAGCACTTGCTCGACACGCAAGAGGCTGGTGGTTCGAGTTCACCATCGCCCGCCAATGTTTCATGGCAAAACCGCGGCGACCCGGTTTGGTGATGCGAACATAATGGACGTCAGTGAGGAGCGAGTACCGTCTGAGTCTGGTTCGTTTGATGGCCGTGATGTTGAGCCGACTCAGTGGTTACGGATTGGCTGACTTTATTAGCAACTCTGCGATTCTACCGCGTACCCGGTTCAGCGCTGTACACACGGGCGTGCAGGGTGACAGGGCGAGGTCGCGCCATATGGCAGAGTTTGGTAGAAAGTCCGCCACCGCTCCGTTGACAGACAATCCCGGATCGTTCTCGGATTGTACTGGCATAGCATAACGATGGTTTCGGCAGATTTCGGTGGAGAACGCGACGCCTGAAGCAACAACCCAACGTTCCGCAGCAACGCCAGCGTTGTGCCACAGACAGTGTCATTGCGATCCTCAATGGCACCGTTGATAAAATTGAAGCGTGGTTTATAATTCCGGTTCGACGGAGGAGTGAAGCTTTGAATACGTCAAACATGCCATGGAATCCCTCAGTGGGCAGGTTGATTGGCGGAACGCAAGGGACTATGGCTCAAGCTGCGAAGCGATACGCGTTGTTGTATGCAGCTTTCCGGTCATTTGACTTGGGCGCGCTAGAATTCAACGAGGGCAACTGTCGTCGGGCGGCTGAAGTTGATTTCGCGTTTCGTTACGGAGGAGGAGGCCCGCCTATTGGCACTTTGGAAGGTGCCGGGTTTCGTGTCGGACGGTGTTTCCATATGATTGGTGGAAGACCCCTTTTGATATCGAGCCTTGAGGATCGGGCGGATGCCGACTGATCCGAGCTCGGAGAGTCGGTCGGACACCGACCGACTGGCCGAAGTATTGGCAAAAATCAGGGATCTCGGGGACGCCGAGGACCCGAAGTTCGCACAAGCCGTTCTAATGGTGGAACAGCGACTCATGTCGTCGGGACCTCTTCCAGCCCCGTCGATCATGGCTGAATATGAACAGGCGATTCCCGGTTTGGGCCAAGTCCTGGTGGATCGTATGGTGATTCAGCATGATCAAGAAATTGCTGTCGAGAACAGGATTCATGACCGCGCTGATCGGGAATTGGAACATGAAGCTGTTACGGTACGGCGCGGAATGTGGATGATTTTTGCGATCCTGCTAGTATTTCTGGCTGTGGCTGCGATCGGGTTATTGGTGGATGAACCACGAGCGGTTTATGTAGGCGTCGGCACCCCGACGTTGTTTGGCGTCGTGTGGGGTGTTTCGAGATTGGTTACTCTGTTTCGCCGTTCGTAGTGCGGAAGTGTCGGAACGCGTGGGCGTCGAGATGGATTCATCATAGAGCATCGCCACTCAGAATTGCTCGAACAGGTAGGTGCTCTCTATACCAACATATCGATGGCAGACTTTGAACGGGAGGCTGCCATTCTTTGATCCGCGCATCGTGCATTGAATTTTCCGTCGGCTAACCTCGTTCAGGTTGTCCGTTGAACGACGCCTATGCTATGATTCCTAGGTAAGCACCCCGTGGGCGATTAGCTCAGTTGGTTAGAGTACTTGCTCGACACGCAAGAGGTCGGTGGTTCGAGTCCACCATCGCCCACCATTCGAATGGGATGGAGCCGCAACCTGGTTGGGTTGCGGCTTTTTTTGTTGGCCGAAATCTCTACAGGAGGACTTCGGCGCGGTGTTCGATTGAGTAGGGGCCGGTCAGTTGGTTGACGGGTACGTGGGTGTCGGCCTGGGGTTCGATCATGGCGATGGCGGGGCCGGCGTCGCCGACCAGGACGAACAGGCACCAGGCGTGGGAGTCGCCCCAGATGACGGCGCATCCGTTGACGCCGTGCTTGCGGGCGAGGCTCGCGCGGAGACTCTCGGAGAAGTTCTCGCAGTCGTAGTTGCGACCACCGTGGTCGGCGATGTAGTCCAGGCGGTCGGTTGTATCTTCGTCGAGGAATTGTTCCATGCCGCGACGGGTGAGGGCGACGATGCCCTGGTCACTGGTGGTCTGGCCGAAGAGACGGCAATCGCGGCCGACGGCGCGTTCGATGGCCGCGACAACGGCGGATGGGCTGTAAGTGAGGCTGCCGTCGGTTACGCCGGTCCCGGACGGCGTGGTTCGCGTTGAGGCTGATCCCGAAAGGTCGTTGGCGGCGACCAATGCGCAGGGGGCCGACAACCTTCCCTGCCATCCACCGCGATGGGGTTTGAGGTTCATCACCGCCGCGCCGTTGATGACGAGGCCTCTGCGAAGGATGGTTTCGTCTCCGAATACCCGCACCCGGTCGGGTTCGCGGAGAATGAGGCTGCACCGTTTGGGGCGATGGAACTGGTCGGGCAGCCTGGTTTTCGCGCGATAGAACGGCTTGCGGTAGGTGAATTGAACGTTGGAAAGGACGATGGGACCGGTGGCATCGGGCGCCGGGGGCGTGCTTACCGTATCAACCGCTGCGGCGTAGGGCTCACCGACGACATGGGGCATCCGCTCGGGCGGGACGTGGCCGACCATGCGGCAGCAGGGGCCGCGGGTCTGGGCGGAGAGTTGGACGGAAACGCCGTTGATGGTGATGGTGGACACGTGGTCGAGGGCGCGGCGGGCGATCCAGACCCACAGCATCCCGTCGTCGAAGAGTTCCATGGCCGGGCCGAACCGGTAACCATCGATTGGGTCCACGTCGTCATCGCGCAGTGCGCCCTGTCCCAGGGGACGCATGATCCAGGAGCGGTGGCTGGCCCACGTGGCCGATTGAGGCGGGTGAGTACGCCGGGCTTCCCAGCGGGAGTCGTCCTCGGCGCGGACCCAGGACACCTGCAGGTCGGTGTCGTAGGTGAATCGCTGGGAGGATGCGGCGAAGTCGTCCAGGATATGGCGGTCGGCGGCGCGGACGGCGCGGCGGGTGGGGGAATACGAACCCTCGGCGCGTTCCTGTTGCGCGCGCGGATTGGCTACCTCGATGAGCAGGTCGTTGCGACCGAGGCGTTTTTCGGTCTCGGGCAGGTGATGGCGCAGGAAATCGACGATGGAGAGTTCCTGGTCGGCGAGCCAGTAGCGCAGGATGATGTGCTCGGTTGGGTCGTATTCGGGCACCTGCCAGGCGTAGGCCAGACGCTTGGGGCTCAGGGGGTCGCCGGCCATCTCGCGGGCGATGCGGGACGCCTGGGCGGAGTCGGCGGGTTTCACCGCGGGTTGATTGCCGTTCCAATAGCGTCCCTCCCACCAGGCCTGAGCGCCGAACAGGATGAGCAGCGAGGAGTATGGCACCGGCGGCCAGTCCGGGATGTTGACGGAGGAAACGGGGATGCCGGCGGCGCGGACGGCGCGCTCGTAGTCGTCATATTCGTCGGGGGTGAGACGGGCCCGGTGGGCGATGTCGCGGAGGAGGCGGTGGTGGCTCTTGGCGTATTGCAATGGATGACCTCGGGGCGTTGGTCGGTTGGGATAACTTGATGGTATCCAAACGCATGTGCGTGTCGCAATGGGGCGTTGTCATGCGGGCGACGCGATGTGGGGCCGAGTTGGCCGGGACATAGAAATGCCCCCGTCGCGGGCGTGCGACGAGGGCGCCGGGACGGAAAAACGGGCGCTAGAGGTCGACTATTGAGACCCACATGGGGCCCTGGCCGACGGGGTAGACGTCCAGCGGTTCGAGGCTGCCGGTGTTCTGGTTGATGTGGTAGGCGGCGAGGTTGCCGGAGTCGAGGCCGGTGGCGTAGAGGAACGCGCCGGTGGTGTCGATGCTGAAGGCGCGCGGGATGGGCTCAGTGGCGGTCTGGCCGAGGGGGGCCAGGCTGCCATCGGACGGATCTACGGCGAAACCGGCGATGCTGTTGTGTCCCCGGTTGGGGGCGTAGAGGAAACGGCCGGACGGGGTGATCTGGATCTGCGAGCACGTGTTGTGTCCGCCGAAATCTGCGGGCAGGGTCGGAACCGTCTGGAATGGTTCCAGCGTGCCGCCGACGGGGTCGAAGTGGTACGCGGTGACGCTGCAGCCCTGCTCGTTTGACGAGTACAGAACGTGCAGATTCGGGTGGAAGCAGAAGTGGCGCGGGCCTTCCGGACTGGTGGGCAGGACACGGTCGGGGTTGTTGGGGGAGAGGCGTCCCGAGCGTTGATCGAACCGGAACTGGAAGATGGCGTTTTCGCCGGTGTGGTTGCCCTCGGCGATGTGGGGCACGAACGCATAGTGGTTTTCCGGGTCGGTCTGTATGTAGTGGGCGCCGACCCCGGTTTCGCGCCATTCGATGGGCGAGGGGGCGAGGGTTCCGGATGCGTCGAAGGCGTGGACGCCGACGCGGGCCTGGTAGTAGTAGGCTGACAGCAGGTAATTTCCGCCGCGATCGACGGAGAGGTGGACGGGGTCGCCTCCCAGGGGAACGCTGTTGAGCTGCGCCAGGTGTCCGTTGGCCGGGTCGATGGAGAAGCCGGTGAGGCCGTACTCGCTGGCGAGACGGCGGCCGACGAAGAGGAAACGCTTTTGAGGGTCCAGGGCCATGGGGGCGGGCATGCCGGCCAGCGAGTAGTCGGCGTGGTGGTCGAGGGCCCCGGTGGCTGGGTCGAGGGTGTACTGGGCGATACGGTCTTCCTGCTGGAGCGATACGTACATGAACGTGGCCATTTCATTTCCTCCTAGCGGGTTGTGCCGGATGCGGCGATGGTCAGTTTTTCAGGAGCATCCCGGGTTGGCAGTGGCGGCAGTAGCTGGTGATGGTCTGGTTAGCGCGGAGTTCGGTGATGGCGTTGCCGCACTTGGGGCAGGGCTGGCCGCCTTCGTTGTGGACGGCCAGAAAGTCGCGGAGCTTGTGGTCGATCTGGTTGCCCATGCGCTGGCGCACGTGCTCGATGGCATCGAGGACGACGGCGCGAGAACTGTCGTAGATGCTCCGGAGGTCGTCGTTGGAGAGGGCGCGGCGCTTCTTGAATGGATAGACGCCGGCGTGAAAAAGGATCTCATCGGCGTAGGCGTTGCCGATGCCGGAGATGACGCGGCCGCGGGTGAGCACGCCTTTGATCTCGCCGCTGAATCCCTTGAGGTTGGCCTTGAAGTCGTCGAAGGTAAAATCATCGAGCACGTCGGGGCCCTGTTCGGCCAGGCCGGGGACGGTCTCCACGAGGTCATCGGGGACGTAGTAGAACTGCCCCATCTGGCGGTCGTCGACGTATCGGAAGTCGTCGCCACCGGAGAGGCTGAGGCGCACGCAGGTGCGTTTGTACACGCGCTGTTTTTGGGGCACGTACTGGATGCCGCCGGTCAGCTTGGGGTTGATGACGAGGGAATGGTTATCGGACAGGGCGAGGATCAGGAACTTGCCGCGCCTGCGAATTGAAAGGAACTGCCGGCCGACGGCGTCATCGGGGAACGGATCGGCCGGGGCGCGCCCGACGCTGGGCCGGAGGACCTGCGCGTCGGTGACGGTCTGGCCGGGCAGGCGGTCGCCCAGGAACTCCACGGCGACCTGCAACTCTGGGGCTTCGGGCATGGTGATGCACCTCCCGGTCAGTAGGGGTCGAGCCAGCCGAACCTGCGGAAGCTGATGCGGTCGGCGTCGCTGAACTCCACGCCCTCGGCGATTAGGAGTTGGCGTTGGCGCAAGGCGCCGTCGCCGGCGCCGCGGGGGCTGATTTTGCCCTGGCGGTTGATGACGCGCTGCCAGGGCACGCCGGAGTCGGGGTCCAATGAGGCCATGCAATATCCGACCATGCGAGGGGTGCACGCCTTCATGAGCCGACCGATACAGGATCATGGTCCCGCACAGGGTGCAGTACACCCCGGTATGGTGCTCGCCGGCAATCGAATCCTTGAACATCTCGTGCCAGG